>JBOGXS010000315.1:0-7101 GCA_050693815.1 Thermoleophilaceae bacterium
CAGCTAGGCCCCGCCGGCGCCCGCCGCCTGCGTCCTGCGGGACTGCTAGAACTTCCGCCAGAACCTCGGTCAGCAAGGCATCTGACATTGTTGGTGATGGACGGCACGAACTGCGAAAAGCGGAGAACCGGGCATGGCGCAGGCGACAGATCCGAGCAGCGTCAGGGTGGTGGTGCGCGACCGCGCACCGGCCTACAGCCGCGGTCTGGAGGCTGCCCTTATGGACGCGGGATACCTCGTCGAGCATCCGGTCGAGCTCGAGGGCTGGGCTGAGAGGTCCGGCACCCGAGCGCTCGTTTTGACGTGCGCCTCGTGGGACGACGCGCGTGACGCGGCGCTGCTTCGTGCCCGAGGCGTCGACATGGTCGCGGTCGCGCTGCTGGCCGAGGGAGCGGCGGTCGGCTATCGCGAGGTGCTCGAGACGGGCGTCGACTCCGCCGTGCCGCGCGACGCGCCACTCGATCGAATCGTGGAGGTGGTGGGGGCCGCGCTGGAACGGCGAACGGTCCTGCCCACCGACGTCGCGCGCACCCTCGCCCGAAGCGGGCAGCAGGACGACGCCATCGACGGGCAGCAGGCCGAATGGCTCCGCGCGCTGGCCCGCGGCGCCACGGTCGAGGAGCTGGCCGAGTCGGTCGGGTACTCGGAGCGCGCGATGTACCGGCAGCTCCGCCGCCTCTACGAGCGCCTCGGCGCGAGCAATCGCACCGAGGCGCTGCTGCAGGCGCTGCGGCGGGGGCTCATCGACTGATCGCTGGCAGGACCCTGCCACCGATCGGTCAGGTCGCTGCCGGCCTCGGGCGGGCGTGTTCACCACCTGGTCATGGCATTCCAGGTCCCCGTCCGTAGCCTCCAAGCCTCCCAGCCCGCCCGCCCCCGGACAGGAGGTCCGCCGTGAGCGCCGATCGAGTCTCCCGCCCGACCGACGCCCATCCCAACCGCCCGCAGGCGACCGGCTCCAACGGCCGGCGCCGGGTCCGCGTGATCGCGGCCGACGGCCACCCCCTGTATCGAGAGGCTATGAGCCGAGCCATCAAGGAGCGGCCGGAGCTCGAGCTGGTCGGCCAGGCCGCCGACGGGCGGGCCGCCCTCGACGCGATCGGCGCGGAGCAGCCGGACGTGGCGCTCGTCGAGCGCAAGCTGCCCGGCCTGACCGGAGAGCAGATCCTCAACGCGGTCGCGCGGGACGGGCTGGACACGCGCGTCGTGATGATCACCGCCGAGCCGGATCCCGACGTCGTCTATCTGGCCTTCGCCAACGGCGCCGCCGGCTACCTGACCAAGGAGGCCGACGCACGCGAGATCTGCGACGCGATCACGGCGGTCGCCCGAGGCCGCAACGTGTTCGCCCCGGTGCTCCAGACGGGGATCGCCGGCGAGATCCGCCTGCGGGCGGTCGACGAGCGGCCCTTCCTGAGCGACCGCGAGCGCCAGGTTCTCAAGCTGATCGCCGACGGCATGACCGCGCCGCAGATCGCCAGGTCGATCCACCTGGGCGTCGCCACGGTGAAGACCCATCTGCAGCACATATACGACAAGCTCGGCGTGTCCGAGCGCGCGGCCGCGGTCGCCGAGGCCATGCGGCGCGGGCTGCTCGAGTAGCGCCTACGCGCCCTCGCTCAGCGCCTACCCGCCCTCGGTCAGCGCCTACGCGCCCTCGCTCAGCGCCTGGAGGTACCGGCCGACGGTGTCGAGCTCGGCGTCCGAGAGCTGGGCGGTGAGGGCGTCGAGGTCGGCGTTCAGCTCCTCCTCCGCAGCGCCGGCTGCCCGGCGGTGGCGCTCGATAGCCGTGTCGTATCGCTCGAGAAGCTCGCTGATGTCCGGGACCGTGTAGGGCACGTCGCGCTCCGTGTTCCGGGGGTGACCGGGTGCGGATGCTACGCGGCTTTCGTCGATCGCTCAAGGCTCTTTAGCATTTCTATCGGCGACGCCCGCTCCGCTGCCGAATCGTCCACGTGGCGGATGGGGGCGGGCTCCCTGCCCGGGACCATTCGGCGCGTGGCCGGCAGCGTACGAACCCTGGAGCCCGTGGCCCTCGCCGCCACCCGCGCCGCCGCGCTCGCCTGCCGGGAGTGGGTGGGGCGCGGTGACCCGAAGGCGGCGGACGCAGCGGCCACGGAGGCCATGCGCGCCGCCCTGTCCCGCGCGCCCGGCCTTGGCACCGTCGTGATCGGCGAAGGGGAGAAGGACGGCGCGCCGATGCTGGCCAACGGCGAGGAGGTCGGCAACGGACGCGGGCCGAGCTTCGACGTGGCCGTGGATCCGCTCGAGTGCACGAAGGCGTGCGCGGCCGGACTGCCGGGCTCGCTCGCCACCATCGCGATCGCGGAGCCCGGGACCCTGTGGTCGCCGGGGCCGGCCTTCTACATGGAGAAGCTGGTGGTGGCGCGGGACGCGCGGAAGGCGATCGACGTGACGGCCCCGCCCGAGGACAACGCAGCGGCGGTTGCCCGCGTGCTCGGCAAGGAGCTCACGGAGCTCGGCGTGGTGGTGCTCGGCAAGCCCCGGCACGCCGAGTTGATCGAGAGGCTGCGCGACCTCGGCGCGCGAGTGAGCGCGCCGGCCGACGGCGACGTGGCGGGCGCCCTCGAGGTGCTGCTGTCCGACGGCGACGTCGACCTCCTGCTCGGGGTGGGGGGCACGCCCGAGGGAGTGATGACCGCCTGCGCGGCACGCGCGCTCGGGGGCGGGATGGAGGGTCGGCTGGCCCCGCAGGCGCATCCTGAGGTCAGCGCGCTGCAGGACGCGGGCGTCGACCTGAAGAGAGTGCTGGAGCTTGAGGACCTGGCGGCCGGCGAGTCGTTCTTCGTGGCCACGGGGGTGACGGACGGCCCGCTCGTACGCGGGCCGCACAGGGCCGGTCAGGGCTGGACGACCGAGTCGCTCCTGGTCGCCGACGGGTCGGTGCGCCGGGTCCTCGAGATGAGCGTGGAACCCAACGGAAGGACGACATGACCACATACGAGGAGCTCGAGGGCACCGCGCGAGCGCTGGTGGCCCCCGGCAAGGGCATCCTGGCGGCGGATGAGAGCACCGGGACGATGGCGAAGCGGCTGAGGACGGTGGGCGTCGAGTCGGAGCTCGGCGCGCGCAACGCCTTCCGTGAGCTGCTGGTTGCCGCGCCGGACGCCGGCGACGCGATCAGCGGGATGATCCTCTACGACGAGACCTTCCGCTCGCGGACCCATGCCGGCGTTCCGTTCCCGGAGGCGGTCGTCCAGGCGGGCATCATCCCGGGGATCAAGGTCGACACCGGCGCCAAGCCGCTCGCCGGAACGCGGGGCGAAAAGGTCACGGAGGGGCTCGACGGACTGCGCGAGCGGCTCGGCGAGTACCGCATGCTGGGGGCACGCTTCGCCAAGTGGCGTGCTGTGATCGCCATCGGCACGAACCTGCCCAGCAGCCGCTGCGTCACGGCCAACGCGCACGCCCTCGCCCGGTACGCCGCGCTCTGCCAGGAGCAGGGTCTCGTGCCGATCGTGGAGCCCGAGGTGCTGATGGACGGCCACCACACGCTCGAGCGCTGCGAGCGCGTCACCGAGGAGCTGCTGCTCCGCGTGTACGCCGAGCTGGATGAGCAGCAGGTGCGAGTCGAGGCGACTCTCCTGAAGCCGAACATGGTGCTGCCCGGAGCCGGCCGCCCCGAGCCGGCGGGCCCCGACGAGGTGGCGGAGAGCACGGTGCGCTGCCTGCGGCGCTCGGTTCCCGCCGAGGTCCCCGGCATCGTCTTCCTGTCCGGCGGGCAGGACGACCGGGTGGCGACCGAGCGCCTGGACGCGATCAACAGGCTCGGCCCGCAGCCGTGGGAGCTCAGCTTCTCCTTCGGTCGCGCGCTCCAGGCCAGCGCGCTCGCCGCCTGGCGCGGCAAGCCCGCGAACCGCGAGGCGGCGGAGGGGGCCTTCATCCACCGGGCGCGCTGCACCGCCGCGGCGCGGCGGGGTGAGTACTCACCCGCGCTCGAGCGGAAGGCCGTGGTGGCCTGAGCCTCAGGTCCGGGACGCGACGGCGGCCGCCAGCTCCTCCAGGTAGCGGCCGACCGTCTCACGCTCGGCGGCCGAGAGCGTCGCGGTGACGGCATCGAGCTCGCGGACCAGGTCGTCGACGTCCTCACGCGAGGCGAGGGCTCGGCGGTGGCGGCCGAGCGCGGCCTCGTTGCGCTCCAAGAGCTCGCGGATCTGCTCGGTGGTGTAGCTCACGGGGCCTTCGTGTCGACTGTCGAGCGGGAATCGGATTCTACGCAGGATCCGGTTAACGCTCAAGGACACAATAGTGTCCGGCCTGACGCGCGTTCGGACGGACGTGCGTCAGCGGATGCGGTCGAGCAGCTCGGCGGGTGGGATGTCCAGGGCGCGGCCGAGGCGCACGATCATCGAGAGGCGCGGCTCCCGCCTGCGGCGCTCGAGGCGCGAGATCTCGGTTGGGTGCACGTCAGCCCGGTCCCCGAGCTCCTCCTGGGTCAGCTTCGCGGCCAGTCGTCGCGCGCGGAGGTTCGTCGCGAACTCCGCCCGGCCGAGCCCATGGTCTCGCGGTCGCATGGCGGCATCCTTCATTGCCTAAGCCAACCGGTCTAGAGCCAAAGCCTCATCACTCCGCTATCCTGCCCAGCCATGACAGCCGGTGAGCAGACGGACCGGTTGCCGGGCACGAGCGCGGCGAGCGACGTCGCCGCGCTCGTGTACCGCCTCGAGCTGGCGGGAAGCCGGCACCGCGCGGCGCGAGCACATCTGCTGTGCGTGGACGAGCGGGAGATCGCGGCCCTCGAGCACCTGGCCGCGTCGGAAGGGCTCACGCCCACGGAGCTCGGCCGGCGACTCGCGCTGAGCTCGGGCGGGGTGTCCGTCCTCCTCGATCGCCTCGAGGCGGCGGGTCACGTGGAGCGGCTTCCGCACCCCGGCGACAGGCGCAAGCGGATCGTGCGACTGACGCCGGCGGGTGGGGAATGGCTTCGGGCGTACCTGGACCCGATCACCGCGACCCTCGAGCGCGCCGCCGCGTGGTTGTCGGGGGAGGACTGCGCCGTGGTCGTCCGATTCATCGACCACCTGGTCGCGCTTCGGGAGATCGAGGCGGACCAGACGCCCCGTCGCGCCCCGTCGCGCGAACGTCTGCCCGCGCAACCGGTGTGGTGAGGGCGATTTACGAATGCCTTGCTCCCAGAAATTCACAACTCGTCAACAAAGGCTCTTGACCCTTGAAGTCTATGTGATTCACTCATCGCATGCCGCGACTCCATCGCCAGCTCGTGACGGAGTTGATCGCCCAGATCACGAGCGGCGAGCTCGTGGAGGGAGCCAGCCTGCCCCGTGAAGCCGATCTCGCGGAGCGGTTCGACGTCAGTCGCGGCGTGGCGCGGGAGAGCTTCAGGGCACTGGAGGAGCGCGGCCTGATCCGTGTCAAGCACGGGCGGGGCGCGACCGTGAGACCGGCGGACGAGTGGGACCTGTTCGACGGCGAGGTCATGGCCGGGATGCTCTCCGGTCCGCGCGCGGCCCCAGCGGTGGCCGCCTCGCTGGAGTGCCTGCGGATCGTGGAGGTGGAGGCGGCCGGGCTGGCGGCCGAGCGGGCAAGCTCGGAGGACCTGCTGGAGCTCTCCCGGGCGCTCGAGCGCATGGAGGCGCCCTCGACCCGGGCGGGAATCGGCCCGATCTCGAGCCAGCGACCGCGCAAGGCGGAGCTGGCCTTCCATCGTGCGCTGATGCACGCGACGCGGAACCCGTCGCTGGCGCGGATCGCCGAGCCGCTTCACGAGGCGCTGGCCGCGGCGAGACAGGCCCGGCGCAAGGACGGGCCGATGCTGCGGATCGGCCACTACCAGCGGGTGCTCGAGGCGGTCGCGCAGGGTGATCCCGACGCGGCTCGCTCGGGAATGCAGGACTGCCTGGACGCACTTGCCCGCGACCTGGGCGCGGCGGCCGGCGCCCCCGGCTGAGCTGAGCGACCCGCCGGGGGCTGCGCCTCGGCGGCACAGCCGACTCCAGCGGACCCGCGATCGAGGGCGGGCACGTCCACCCGGCGATCGAGCGGTCGCGGGATACGAGCCGCCGACGCGCGCGAGCAGAGTGCGCCGCGATGCCGCACCCCTCGAACCAGGAGGCGCACTGACGATGTCAGCCCAGGCAACGACAACCCCGGAGGCATTTCGCGTGCAGGAGGCGATCGAGCTCCCGCGCGACAGCGCGGCGGTGGTGACCGGCCGCGCGGCTCGCAGCGACGAGTACCCGATCTACGTGACGCGGTCGCTCGGCGACACTGTCGAGCAGCTCGGCGAGCTCGTGGGCGACTCGCAGCTGGCGCTGGTCACCGAGGGCCGTGTCTACGAGCTGCACGGGGAGGCGACGACGGCGGAGCTGCGGCGAGCCGGCGTCGACGTGGAGAGCTACGTGCTGCCTCCCGGCGAGCGGAGCAAGAGCCTGGAGCGGGCCTTCGAGCTGTGGGACTGGCTCGCCAACAGCTCGATCGGCCGGCGCGACGTGGTCGGCACCCTCGGCGGCAGCATGATCAGCGACCTCGGCGGATGGGTCGCGAGCGCCTACATGCGCGGCCTCCCGTACGTGAACCTGCCCACGACGTTGCTGGCCCAGGTGGACGGCGCGATCGGCGGCAAGGTGGCGGTGAACCATGGCACCGCGAAGAACCTGATCGGCGCCTTCTACCAGCCCTACGGCGTGGTCTCGAACGTCGCCTACCTCGAGACGCTAGACGAGCGCCAGCTGCGCTCGGGGCTGGCGGAGGCAATCAAGAAGGCGGTGATCGCCTCGCCGGCCTACTGGGACTTCCTCGAGCAGAACGCCGAGGGGATACTGGCACGCGACCTCGACGTCCTCGAGCGCGTCGTCCACTGCGCGGGCGTGATCAAGACCCGCCTGGTGGAGCCCGACCCCTACGAGGAGGACCTGCGCCGCCCGCTCAACTTCGGCCACACCGTCGGCCACCCGCTCGAGACGATCACCGGGTACGGGCCGCTGTTCCACGGCGAGGCCGTGGCGTTCGGCATGGCGGTCGAGTCGCGCATCGCCGCCGGGCGAGGGCTTCTCTCCCGCGAGGCTCTCGCTCGGATCATCGGCCTGCTGCGCCGCGTCGGCCTGCCAACCTCGGCCGGGG
>JBOGXS010000316.1:0-9156 GCA_050693815.1 Thermoleophilaceae bacterium
GGTCGCACGTGCTGCGCAACGGCATGCTTCAACGGAGCCGGGGCCCGAAGACCCCGGTGACGGCGCGGATCCACCGGCTGCGCGGCAGGGTCATGGGGCTTCAACGGAGCCGGGGCCCGAAGACCCCGGTGACAGCCGCCAGAACGTCCAAGAACACCTCGCCCTCGTAGCTTCAACGGAGCCGGGGCCCGAAGACCCCGGTGACAGCTCAACCTGGAGTGGACCGACCAGGCGGGCAACATGCTTCAACGGAGCCGGGGCCCGAAGACCCCGGTGACGGCTCGCTGGAAGTGTCGCCGATTTCCAGCGACTTTGTTCCGCGATTCGAGTGGTTCGGGCCGTACGGTGCCGAGCCGGTATCTCGGCAGCCCAGTGCGTGCTTAGAACGGGCTTTTTGCAGGGCATACTCGGATGCGAGAGGTCCCCGGCGGAGCGGACGCACCTCGGTGCTCGCATCACCAGATCGCCGCTTCATCCGACGGCAACGAGTGCCGGGTTCCCATGAATTCGATGCACTCGACGCCGCGACCCGTGGGTGGGCCGAGGTCGAAGATGCTGACGCTGTCCTCGTCGGTCTTCATCTCCTCGAGCAGCGCGCCTCGCAGGCTGATCAGCTCGACCTTGGTCAGATCGCAGACGAAGACCGAGTACTGAAGCGGTTGCCCGAACGTCATGGCTACCTGATGGACGCGGCGAAGCCGCTTCGGCTTTCGGATGTCGTAGGCGAGCAAGTAGCGAGTCCGCTCCGCCATGGGACCACGTTATCTGGTTGTCAAAGGCCGATACTCCGGCAGCTCCCCGAGGAGCACCGATGCGAACAGTCTCGCCTGGATCTCGAGCGTCCTCCGGTAGCTCGCCCGGTATCCGAATAGGGGGTGTCTCAGCTCCGAGGTCATTCGGCGCTCGTAAGCACGGATGAACGAGCGCCGTCCCTTCTGCGTGAGCGCGACGCCCGTCGCTCGCCGGACGAAGTCGGCCGGGCCGACCTCGCCGTTGTTCACCGCCGTGAGCACCACGGAGTCCGCGATCAGGGGGCGGAACTCCTCGGCGAGGTCGAGTGCGAGGGCCGGGCGTCCGAACCGCGGGCGGTGGTAGACGCCGACGTACGGGTCGAGCCCGGCGGCAAGCACCGCGACGGTCGTGTCCTTCACCAGCAGCGCGTAGGCGAACGACAGCATTGCGTTCACCGGATCCGTAGGCGGCCGACGGTTTCGCCCCTCGAAGTCGAACTCCGCGGGCCCGCCGGCCGACCGCAGCAGGCGCCCGAACTGTGGGAAGTAGATCCTCGCAGCGGTGCCCTCGATACCGAGCAGCGAGTCGAGCTGGCGTTCGGACTCCGCCTGCCGGGCGAGCGCCGCGAGCTGGCCGAGGGCCTTCTTGGCCTCACCGCCACCGTGACGGCGGATGAGCGTCCTCGCGTTGCGGATCTTGCCCGCGACGAAGGCGGCAGCCAACTCGGGTGAGCCGAGCGCGGCGGCGCGGTGCTGGCGCGCTCTCACCTCGATGTTCTTTTGGCGGCATGCCCGTCGCGGCCCCACTGAACCAGCCGCCGGCGGTGAGCCACAGGACGGGTGCGCCAAGCTCGAAGCATGCTCGGAGTAGCGCGCTGCCGACATCGACGTTCCCGAAGACGGCGACGTGCGAGATGTCGATCAGCCGCCGCGAGGCGACCTCCTGACCGTCCTCGAGGAGGACCGCTCGGCCGCCACGCTTGGTAAGACGGGCGCCAGGGCTGGTGGCGTATAGCGGATGCGCCGGCGAATCCGGCGCGACGAGCCGGCGCGGCGGGCCTCCGTCGGCCCCTCGTAGGGCGTTCACCTCGTCAGGCAGGCAGATTCCGACGAGCGAGCAGCGTGGGCACTTGGGGCTGTCGACGAGCGGCGGTGGCGGCTCGTCGCGGGCGGCGGTGTTCCGCAACTCGGCGATCGCGCGCAGCGTCGAGGCGATCAGCTCGTCGTCGATCTCAACGCGGTGTCGGGTACGCGTCTCGCTGAAGTACACCTCCGCGTGCTCCACGCGGAACCTGGCTTCCCGTAGCAGCAAGACATGGGCGCACACCTGAGCCAGCTCGGGCTCCCAGAGCGGCTGCTCGGGGGAGCGCGGCCGCCCGCGCTTGTACTCGATCGGGACGACGCTGCGGCCACGCGGCTCGAGCAGGTCGACCTTGGCGATCAGCCCAAGCTCGTCAGACGAGAGCATCACCGACGAGCTGGCGGGGCGCTCCCCCTCGTCGCCGGGATCGGGAGGTGCGCCCCGCTCGCGGTCCACGCGGCGGTGGACGAACGTGCCCTCCGCCGTGTCGGCGTTGTCCACGAAGCGCTGGTCGACCCATTCGAGGTAGGCCAGGCGGGGGCAGTAGACGTGCTCGTTTGAGGATGCGGGCGGGGACGAGCTCGGGGACCGGGCCTTCCACCTCAACTCCTCGGATCTGCGGTGACTACGTCGATGTCGCTCCAATTGAGGAGCGCCTCGCTTGCGAAACGGACTCGGGCGACCTCGATGACAGCATCAGTGGGCGGAGGCCGCCGCGGTGATGGCTTTTCTCGCGCGAGAGTCCGGCTAGTCGCGGGCATGTCTGGTCGAGCCATTCGCGGGCGAGAACAATCCCATCGAGAAGTGACTGTTGGCCCCGAGGGCGATCGGGCCCGGCACCGGGTGGTCGAACTCGATCCGGACGCCGTGCCTCCCGAGTCCGGGCTTGCTCCCGGCCCGGGCCCGACGCGTCGTTCGCACGAAGCGCCAGTCCTGCTCGATGGGCGATACCGAGACCGGCTCAGGAAAGCCACGCCGCTGGAGCTCGAGCGCGACCTGCTCCTCGATGGTGTCGATCAGGCGGCCGCGACGTCGCTTCGGGTGACGAACGGGCAGGAACGGGAGGGCGCTGCTCCAGATCGCCGCCGGTCCGAGCCAGGGATGATCCGGCGCGAGCCGCAGCTCGATCCCCGCTCCTGACAACGCAGGCAGCCGAACGGCCATGATCGCCTCGCGCTCGGGCTCGGAGAAGCCGTTTCTCGCCCACACCATGAGATGCGTCACCGTGCTGCCGTCGGTCGAGCCCACCAGGAAATGCGCGTGTCGGTGGTCCTGGCGAAGACGCGCGCCGGACGGCTCGCGACCCGACAGCCGCGAGGGGATTGCCTCGGCCCCGAAGCGGGCGCCTGCGACCCCCAGCAGCCGTCGCCGGAACACCTCGGCCACGGTGATGGCATCGGCCAGCGGGGGCAGGTTCTCGGAGCGCAGCACGAAGCAGACCGGACCGGGCGAGAGCGACTCGGGGCGCGCGAAGGCAGGGGCCGGGTCCCACTCGACGGAGTCGAGCACGAGCGCGCACTCGAACGCGCCCTGAGGACGTTCCACTTCGGCCTCCCTTGCCGCGATAGCGAGCTCCTTACGGCCGACGGCGAGCAGCTCGACGGGCTCCAGCAGGCGGCCGGCGCTCCGGAGCGGAAGTTCGCCCTCGAGCTCGAGCCGGAGTCGCTCGGCGCGCCCGTCGAGGTCGTCGTCGAACAGCGTCAGGGCGCCTGGGTCAGGGGCCGACCGCCCCGTCGCCTTGCCCACGGCGAGCGCCACGGCCCGGCGGATCACGCCCGGGTCGCGCGGAGGATCGTCGAGCCGACCGACCGGTGGCCTCAACGGGCCGTCGAGCCGGTAGGTGATCGCCGCGATCCCGGCTCTTCCAGCCGGCACGGGCCGCGTGCCTCCGCGGTCCACGAGGTAGGTGACCCAGCGGGTCCCCGGCGGAGCGGGCTGCATCTTCAACGTCGCATCTGAGGTGTCGGCCGCCAGCTCGTCGTCGGTGATCTGAGGGTCGGCGACCAGAAGGCGCAGCCGGTCGGCGCCCGCGGGAGGCTCCTCGGCGGGCTCCGCCGCGCGCGCCCATCCACGGTCGTCCCGATGCTCGCCGGCGTCGACGCGACGGACGTCGCAAACCGAGACGCTCTGGCCGAGGAACGGCATGCGCGCCAGCAGCCGGTCGAGCAGCCCCAGGTCCCCGCACCCGAGCTCGGCGGCGGGCCAGCTGACGATCAGCGGGTCGTCGGGATCGACGTCGAGCAGCGAATGCCCGTTGTCGAGCCGCTCGCCGGCCGTAAGCGCGTCCGAGAACTGGAGCGTGGGCATCCACTGCGTGTAATGGAGCTCTCCCGACGCGGGCAACGAGTACCGCGGGAGGGAGGAGGCGAGCCGGCGGGCGATCGCCGTGCTGCGGGCCTTGTCCGGCTCCCGGCCGTGCTCCCACGCCACGGCCAGGAGCGCGCGCCCGAAGCGCCACGGCGACGGCGGCCACTCCACGTTGCCGACCTCCTCACGTCGCGAGCGGTACCACGGCGTGGCCGCGTAGCGGCCGAAGGGGAACCGGATCGAGAGCGTGAGCCCGTCCATCGCTCAGGTAGCCTTGCTCTTGCCCTTCGGCGGCTGCCAGACCACCACGAGCGGGTCGGCGCCATTTCCGTTGGCGGCGCAGAGCTGGCGACAGGTGGAGCGGAGCTCGGCCAGCTCCGGGAGCCGCCACTCGGCCGGCTCCTTGACGGCGCTCGCTCCGTCGACGGGCGCGAGCGTGCAGCGGCTTCGGCGCCTCGGCCAGGCGTCGAGGAGCTCGCGAACCTGAAGGACGCCCACGGTGGCGAGCGCCAGCTCGCGCTGGGGGCCGAGCCCGTAGGAGCGAAGCAGGCCGAGGTCGAGCACGATGCGGGCGAGGATCGTGGCGGCGCTGACCTCGCTGGTGTGGTGCGGCACCTCTCCGTACACGGTGTCGTCGTCGGCCTCGCGGCCGCTCTGCTTCATGCCCACCTCTACCACGCCGTCCGCCGTCTTCTGGCCTCCGACCTGGACGCTCTGGGTTTCGACGCCGTGGGCGTCGATGCGTGCCGAGAGGGCCCGCGTCACGCGCGCGCGGCCACTCCAGATCGACTGGAGCCAGGCGCCGTGCAGCAGGACGAGCGGGTCGAGCTCCCAGACCGTCGAGGCGAGCGCGTGTGCCACGGGCGGGCGCGGGTCTGAGCCAAGCCGTCCGTCTAGGAGGCTCTTGAAGGTCTCGCCGGTGTCCTCGAGGGCACCGTTCACGAGCGAGGCCGCTGCTAGCCGGTGCGCTGCCGTCCTGCTCGAGGTGTAGTGCTCGCCGTCCGGCGTCCGGACCTCAACCCAGGGCAGCGGAGCGACGGGGTCCGCGGGTCGATTCTCGACCTCGTCCCACACGGTCGCCTCGAGCAGGTTCGCCATCGACGCGACGGACTCGACGACCACGGAGAGGCGACCGGAGCGGTCGACGTAGAACGAGCTGCCGGTGTTGGCGAACGTGGCCGGCTGGAACGTGGGACTCCCGACCGGCTCCAGCTCGACGTCCAGCCGGAGGAACCGGTGCTGGCGGAGCTCCGCCAGGCTGTCGGCGACGGTCATTGCTTTTCTCCTTGTCGGTCGGGTTGGTTCTCGATACGCAGTGGCGCCGCGAGCGCGCGGCGCTGTTCGCGGTCGAGCGGGACAAGCAGTCCGAGGGCCAGGCGGGCGGGTTCGACCAGCTCGAGCGATCGGTCGCCGGCGGGACGCCTGGCGAGGCCGGCCGGCGCGAGCATCCGGTCGGCGGTCCGGGACAGCGTCATCCGATCGCCTCCGAGCGCGAGCGCCGCAAGCCGTGCCTTTCGTGTGAGGACCTCCATCGGCTGGTCGTGCTCCTCGCCATTGGCCGCGTCGACCACGTATGGCGCGAGCAGCAGGGCGGCCAGGCATGCCCCGATCCCGACGCTGGCCGGAGTCGGATCGTCACGCGGCGCGCGTGCGCGCGGGGCATCGTCGATGCGCGCCGCGGCGATCGTGGCGGCGCACAACGCGTCGACCGCCACCGAGCCGCAGAGGAGCTCGCCGAGATCGCGCAGGCCCGGGGCACGCGCTCCCGGCCCGAGCCTTGCCGGGTCACTGCGAATGAGCTCGGACACGAGTACGCCGGCGAGCGCGTCGAGACGCCTGCTCGAGCGCACCAGGTCCGGCTTGCCGCGCGTGGGGTCGAGCTGCCGGCGTCCGTTCCAGTACCCGTGTGGCATCAGCGCGAGCCGGCCGATCGAGTCGCGCCCGGGAGCCTTGTCGTTACCGGACTCCACCGTGCCGCACCACGCGAGCGCGGCGCCGAGCCAGCAGGCATCGGCGCGCGCAACGAGCCCCCACCAGCGCCCGCCGATCGTGGCAAGTCGCGGCGGCCCGGTCCTGCGAGCCAGGCGCTGCTCCAGCTCCACGAGCGCGCCGAGCAGGTCGATCACCGCGTTCGTATCTTCGTCGCGGCTGGCCGCGACGACCAGGTCGTCGACACGCCGCCGCGCGCGGCGGAGTCCGGCAGACACGTGCTCGTCCGGGGACCAGCCGCCGGCCCGATGCAGGAAGGGCAGCAGCTCTTCCGCGATTACCGCCGCGGCTCGCGATCCGCGCGCCGTAGACGTGCCGCGCCGGACCGCGTACTGATAGCGGGGATCGCTTGGCGCCACGAGGGCGAAGCGGACGAGCCGGTCGAACCCGACCTCGACCGCTCTTGCGGTGGCATGGCTGACGAGGGCGTCCAGCGTGTCCCCGGCGGGCCGCCCGCCGACTCGCAGCCGGAACGCTCCCAGCAGGTGGAGGATCGCCGCCGGGCGCGCGGGCGCCGACCACATCGGCGCCAGGAACTCGTAGGTGCGACCGTCGTCGTCGCGCGGCCCGCCGCTCACATCGATCGCGCGGGAGCGGACGAGCAGCGGGAAGCTCGCCTGGACCCTTCCGCCCCCGGAGCGACGGGTGTTGCTCCCCCTCAGCGCTCGCACCCCCTCGAGTGCCAGCACGAGGTCCCATGCGCTCGTGGGCGCCGACTGCCCCGACGGATCGACGTCGCGTCTCGAGCCCCCCGGTCCGGTCGCCCGCCCCGACTGGTACGCGCCAAGCACCTTCTTCGCGACCCCGAGCCGGCGGGCGACGCGGCGGTCGATCGGCCGGCCGAGCAGGGTCCCCTCGAGTCCTCGTAGCAGCACATCCGGCTGGTCGTGGAGCGCCGCGAGCCGCTCAAGTGCCTCTTCGAGCGCCGGCTCGATCTCCGCGCGCCCGAAGCCGCCCCCCTGGCCGAGCAGCGGATTGTTCACACGCTTCGCCTCAGCCCCCTCGAAGCGCGCGACCGAGCAGGCGTCGAACCATGCGAGGAGCGACTCGTCCACCTCCCCCCGCAGCTCCTCGAACGGTCCCGAGGAGCGACTGCCGCGCCATGGGGAGGCGATCGGCTCCGTGAGCTCCGCCCCCTCGTGCGTGGCACGCTGGACGAGCTCCTCGATCAGCACGCTCAGGTCGCCGGCCGCCAGCAGCAGGCAGCCGTCGTCGGACCATGAGAAGCGAGCGCTCCGCGCGTGCCGCGCCGCCAGGCGCACCACCCCGAGCCCCCGAAGGTACGAGTCGAGAGACGCGGACGTGCAGCCCTCGAGCTTGATCGACGCGGCGGCGACGTCAGGCACCCGCGACCTCCGAAGCCCGGTCGCGGCCCCCGCTGCTCGCCAGCCGGTCGGCCGCGACCATCAGCGCTTCGAGGTAGCCGAGGCGGAAGGGCCCAAGCTCGTCGCGCAGCCCCAGGGCGGACTCGATCCACGTCCAGCCGACGGTGCTTCCGAGGTCGAAGACCCTCAGGTCCGGGTCGCTGAGCGGCGGGGCGGAGACTCCGCCGCCGAGGTCGATCGTGCCCGCGACGTCTGGATCCGGGATCGACACGCCCTCGGCGACGCCAAGGCACGCGCGGGCGCGGCCCGGCGTTGGATCCGTGAGCCGGGGGACCAGGCGCAGCTTTCCATGGTGGGCCCCGACCAGGTACGCGGCCAGCGCCGTCTTCTCGTTCGCCGGCTCGCCGTGGGCCGCAAGCAGGAGCAGGACCGAGGCCACCTCGTGCCGGAACACCGGAAGGCGCTGGCTGCTCCCGTCAGCGCTCTTGGCCCAGAGCGTGCGAGCGTCGGCTACCGCGCCGAGCCGCTCCTGGAAGGTCGGGTGCGCCTTGCCGGCATCGTGGAAGCGCGCCGCCAGCACGAGCGCCTCTCGCTCCGCGGTCGTGGTCGCCAGTTCGCTGAGGGCGTCCACCAGGACCCTCACCACATCGTCCGTGTGCTCGGCGATCGTGCGCCATGCGCCCGTCGGGGTGAGCGGATCGGCGGCGTCCGAATCGGGCTGCGTGCTCGGGTGCTCGATGGGAGTCACCGGCTCTCGCGCGGCGGGATCCCAGCCCCGCTCGGAGTCGTAGCCGCCGGCCGCGCTGCCGGCGATGAGCACGTCGCCCGGCACCAGCTCGCGCGCCTCGGCCGACAGCTTCTCCCACCGGCGCCCGTGGTATGACCAGCGCCAAGCTCCCAAGGCGGCGATGCGCTTGCGCTCGCCGATCGGCACAGGGCACAGCTCGTCGCGGTGCGGCGCGCCGTCCGCCTCGCAGGGCTGGCGTTCGTCGAGCACCCGCCACGCGATCTGCACGTCGAGGTCGTCGCCGAGCCGGATGAACTGGCTCACGTCGGCGTCGTCGCCGTCGAGGGTGGGGTCGGTGTCGAAAAGCTCGACCAGGTCTGGGCGGCGCAGCACGAGTCCCCGGCGGGGGGCCGAAAGCAGGGCCGCGGAGCGCTTCGCGTCCGAGGTCGCGACGGCCCGCAGCGCGTTGGGGGCGGCGCTGGCTCCGTCGAGCTCGCGCAGGGCCTTTCGGGCGGCGTCCAGGTCGCGCGCCTCGTACGGATGGGGCAGTTTCTCAAGGAACGCGTCGGGCGGATCGATCCAGGTGAGGGTCGTCGCCGGGTGCCTGCCCTCCCGGTTGAGGCGCCCCGCCCGCTGCACGATGCTCGCCCACGGCGCCAGCTCAGTGACCATCGCGGCCGCGTCGAGGTCCACGCCCGCTTCTATGACCTGGGTGGTCACGACGATCCGGCCGCCGGGACCGGGTTCGCTGTCGAGGGCTCGTTCGAGCGCCGCGGCGCGGTCAGGCGGCCGGAAGCGCGAGTGCAGCAGCACGACCTCCGGCTCGAGGGTCATGCGAGTCAGGCGGTCGTAGAGGGAGCGCGCGCGGGCTACCGTGTTGCAGAGGACGATCGTGCGCCAGGCCGGGTGCCCCGGCGCCGGCCGCACCGTGGCGTGCCGCTCCAGCACGAGCTCGGCGACAGCGCCCGCGTTGGCCGGGTCGAGCTCGGCCCGCAT
>JBOGXS010000317.1:0-3588 GCA_050693815.1 Thermoleophilaceae bacterium
GCCCAGCCGTTCGGCCAGGGCGTCGCCGGCCAGGCGGCCGACGCCCATGGTGAGCGAGAAGGCGGCCAGGCCGAGCGGGGCCAGCCCGGCGCCGGCGTCGGCCTGCTCGGCGAGGTAGATGCTGCTCCAGTCGAACACCGCGCCCTCGGCGAGCAGCGCGCAGAACGCGATCGTCCCGAGCGCGGCCAGCCGCCTGGTCGGCCGGGCAAAGCGCGCCGCCGCGGCGTCCGCGCTGCCCTCGTCGCGCAGGAGCGCGGGGCGCAGGGCGGCGGCGACGAGCGCGGCGAGCACGGCGACGATCGCCAGGTGCGGAAGCGGATCGAGGCCGGTGGAGGCGAGCGCGCCGGCGCCGGCCGCCCCGGCGAGGGCGCCGAAGCTGAACGCCGCGTGCAGCGAGGTGAACAGGCGCGTGCGCGTGGCCCGCTCGACGGCCACGCCCTGGGCGTTCATGGCGATGTCGAGCGCGCCGTTCGCGGCGCCGACGACCACGACCGCGAGCAGCAGCGTGGCGAAGCTCACCGCCACCGCCGGCAGGACGACCGTGAGCATGATCAGCGGCGCGAGGAGCAGCAGCGGACGCGACCCGCGACGGGCGATCACGCCCCCGACGGCGGGCTGGGCCACCAGCAGGCCAAGGGGCGCCCCGAGCAGGGCCAGCCCGACCAGGCCGGGACCGAGCCCGAGGTCGTCCTGGATCGCGGAGAGCCGGGCGTACCAGGACGCGAACGCCGCGCCGTTCAGGAAGAAGATCGCGGTTACGGCGAGGCGGTGCATCCGGACATGTTGCCTACCCTCTCCGGCGTGGAAGCAGCCGTCGCGCGTGCGTCACCGGAGTACCTGCGCCTGGCGCGCCGGGCGAAGCTGCTCTCCTGGGCGAGCCTCGGCTACATGGCGCTGGAGGGACTGGTGGCCATCGCCGCGGGCATCGCCGCCGGGTCGATCGCGCTCATCGGCTTCGGCATCGACAGCGCCATCGAGGGCTTCGCCAGCGTGGTGATCGTGTGGCGCTTCACCGGTGCGCGGACGCTCTCCCAGCGCGCCGAGGAGCGGGCGCAGAGGCTGGTCGCCGTGCAGTTCTTCGTCCTCGCGCCCTACGTGGCCGTGGAGTCGGTCAGGGCGCTGGTGAACGCGAGCGTTGAGACCGCCGGCTGAGGAGATTCGCCCCATGACCGGCACCGAGGCGACTCCAATGACCCGGCCGTCGAACCCGCCGGTCGCCCTGGCACACTCGCCCTCCTTCGACGTCCAGGACCGGATCGACCAGCTCATCGAGCGCCAGCGCACACCTCTCATCGAGGGTCTGCTGCTGGTGAGCGACGTCGTCCTGTACCAACCGCACAGTACGCCGACGCTCGGCGTGAACTCCACGTTTTTCGTCGTCCTCGACGGAGAACACGACGCGTTCCACAAACCCTTCGCCGGCGTGACGGCCCACGCGGCCGTGCTGTACGGGCAGGAACCGGACTCGGTGCCGCTGAACGAATGCGCCGCCTGGCGCCTCTCCTCCTGTATCGGCGGGCTCGTCGCCGAGATCGTCGCGCCATGCGTCCTTCGCAGCATCTCCGGATCGGCAGGCTCGCTGAGCGCCCGTCGAATGGGGCATCCCCATGCAGCGGAGCCGTTCCTCGTAGCGCCGGATCAGTGTCGCGCGGCTGCGTTCTTCGATTCTCTGATCGCCCAGCAGGATCGCCACATGGGGAACTACCGCTGGGACTCTCACGACGCCCGGCTCGGGCTCATCGATCACGGCTACGCATTCGCGGTGCCGGGGTGGCGTTTCAATGCATCCTGCTTCGTCCAGTGGCGCCATGACCAAGGCGAGGTCGCATTGCACGAGTGGGAGCTCGCGTCGCTCGAGCAGTTCCTCCACTCGGGCGATCTCCACGGCCTCGCCGGTGTGCTGAGCGACCAGCAGGCGGCCGCCCTGGCGGGGCGGGCGGAGCGAATGCGAGACCGGGGCGAGATCCTGAACCCCGGCGAGTGGTGACCGGCGAGGGCGTACCCTTGACGCAAGTATGAGCCAAGAGCTAAAGTCTAGTTCTGACGCGACGAAGATCTGGGTGACGACAAGATGATCCGAGTAGAGCTCCAAACGCCGATTCACGAGCGCACTGCCGGCACCATACGCTGGGAGCCGCTAGTTGGGCTCACCGTCGATGGTGAGGAGCACCAGATCGAGGGCGACAGCTCGCTGCTCGACCTCGACCTGCCGGTTGTCTCGCTCCGACGCGGAAAACAGATCCGCTTCTCGGACGATCCAGAGGAATGGGCGCGCTCGCTCGTTCTCGCGTACCGCTCCGGTGACCTCATCGCCACCGTCGTGCACGACGATGCGCCGGTGAGCGAGGAGGAGCTTGCGCGCGCAGTCGAGCAGGCCCATGGTGCGGCTGCCGTCTGATGCCCCGCACCACCACCTCTGAGCTGACGGCGAAGGCGGTCGGCGAGGAGATCCGCCGCGCCCGCAAGCAACTCGCGCTCACGCAGCTCGAGCTCGCCCGCCGCCTCGGTGCGAGCCAGTCCTACGTCGCGAACGTGGAGGCCGGACGCGAGAACCTCACAATCGGCAAGCTCGCCCAGATCGCGGGCGCCCTCGGCACTGCTCTGAAGATCCAGCTCCCGCTCGTGGAGCGAGCCGCTGTCGCTGTGCCGGAGGACCAAGCGGCTGGCCTGACCGCGGGGTGAAGGACCGGGGCTCGGGCTCGCCACGAACGCCCACCGTCGGCGTGAGGCCTGGCCTGCGAAGCATCTCCTTCGCGCGTTCGCTGCGAGGCACCGCGCCACAGCGAGTTTCGGGACACAGCGGGGACACCTTCGCTGCGCAACTACATGAGCCCTGTCGCAGAATCCCGGCTGCGACAGGGCTCAGACGAGAGGCGCCGACCGGAATCGAACCGGTGTCAACGGCTTTGCAGGCCGCTGCGTAACCACTCCGCCACGGCGCCAGGGGCGCCTGCAAGCGTAGCGGTGGTGACCGCCGCCGAAGGCGCATCCGCACGCCCGATGGGTAAGACTGAGCGATGACGGACGCGAAGATCGTCACCTTCTCGGTACCCGGCGGCGAGCGGGCGGCGGGGATGGCCCGCCGCTCGGTGCTGTCCGGAAAGGTCGCGCTCCCGCGCGCCGTCCGCCACCGCCTCGCCCTCCTGCTCAGCGAGCTCGTCAACAACGCGATCCAGCACGGCGGCGCCGGCCCCCACGAGACGATCCAGGTCCGCCTCGCCTCGACCGTGCACCGCGTGCGCGTGGAGGTGTTCGACCCCGGCGCCCGCGGCCCGAGCCCGCGCCACCGCCTCGAGGAGGGCAGCGGCTACGGCCTCCTCCTCGTGGACCGGCTGGCCGACGGGTGGGGCCGCGAGAGGGCACAGGGCGGGGGCAGCCTGGCCTGGTTCGAGCTCGACCTGGACGGTCTCGCCGACGCCTGACCTGACACCCACCCGGGCGTCGGCCCCGCGGCTATACTCACCCCGCCTCGCGGCTGTAGCTCAGTTGGCTAGAGCGTCTGCTTGCCATGCAGAAGGTCGAGGGTTCGAATCCCTTCAGCCGCTTCGCTCGGATCAGGCTCTACAGAGCCTCAAATCGCGTCTTGAG
>JBOGXS010000318.1:0-4589 GCA_050693815.1 Thermoleophilaceae bacterium
CGCTGGCGCATCCGGCGCCGATGGAATCCGATCCGCACTTCGACCTACCTCTTTCCCAAGACCGGCCGCTTCCGGCGGCAAGTTTCATTAGCTACAAACGGTACTCACCGCCTGGAGTCTCGGTCCCGGCTCCGCGGAAGGCCACAACCAGGCAAACACGCAGTTGCTTGCGCAAGCGTTTGACCATCCGCCTATCGCGCCGACGCCCCGCGAGTTAGGCTCCGCGACAGCGGCATCCGACCCGAGGCTGCGGTGTGAGCGAATACAAGGCCGGCCAGCTCTACTACGTCCACTACGGGGACTTCCTCGACACCGACCCCAGGCGCCGCGGCGACGCGCTCGAATTCGGCCGCGACTGGCAAGACGGAGAAGACAGCTACCGCGTATGCTGGTACGAAGGAACGGGAGAGTTCACGGCCGAGCGCATCGACCCCACCGCGGAGCTCGACCTAGAGGATTTCCACTCTGGCATCGTCGGTCCGGTCCAGGTCCTCGGCTGCATCCCCACGCGCCAGGAGCTCACCCTCCTGATCGGAGAGTGGCCGAACATCGCCCGGTCGGTCCCCCGGACGCTCGCCAGGCTACGTGAGCTTCTGCTGGCGCATCACTGCCCGGGAGTTCGCGCATAGCGGCGCCGAGCGCGGCAAGGCCGCGGCGAACGCTCGCCCTTGGATCGCCGCCACGGCGGATCGCTGACCGTGCCGTCCGGTTGCGCTCACCGCTCCGACCGCTGCAGCTCCTCGGCGCGGGCTGCGAGCTCGGAGACGTCGACGCCGAGCGTCGCGGCGAGCCTCGCAACCGTCCCCCATGCCGGATTAGTCCGCCCCGACTCGATGTGCGAGATCCAGGTCTCGTTCGTAAGCGGTGCGCGCGGCAGTGATCCCACACCTGCGAGAGCCGCGCGCCGACGAGCATCCCGCAGACCGTGCGCAGCCCGGTCTGGGAGACCTGACCAACGACCAACGCGCGGAAGGTCTGAAACGTCGGTTGCGGGAAGCACGGCGCCAAGAGGGACAGCAACCCCTCCAGCGAAGCGGGACCATGCAGGAGCATCGGCGGCACCTCCGTGGGCAGCCGCGACCGGGCGCCCACCCGCCGCGGCATCGACGATGGGACGCCCACGACTTCGAGGAGGCCGCCGATGCTCCTCTTCGACTACTGCGCCCAGACACACAACCCAGCTGCCCACACCGCCCCGCCGCCACCGGCCACCCCGCTCAAGCCACCAAGAGTGCCAAAGTCGAGGAAGGTCAGGAACGTGCTAAATCGGCCAGCGCTCACGCCGGTAGCCCATGTCCCAGAACATCCACTCGTACCGGCTCGTGGTGGTGAAGTGACGGGCGACGCTCGCGCGCTCCGGCGGGCTGAGCCCCGGCCCGAGCCGGTCGGTCAAAGCGAGCACCGCCCCGACCACTTCGGCGAAGTCCTCACCGCCGTAGGTCTCGATCCAGCGCCCGTAGAGGGGGTCCGGCGATCCCCGCTCGAGCAGCGCCTTGCCGACCTCCCAGTAGATCCAGTAGCAGGGCAGCACCGCTCCGAGCAACTCGGGGAAGGAGCCGCCGTAGGCGGTGGCGATCAGGTAGCTCGTGTAGGCGAGGTTCGTGGGCGTCATCGGCGTGCGCGCCACGTCCTCCTCGCTGAGGCCGAAGTGGGCGAAGAAGCCCTCGTGGAGCGAGCGCTCGACCGCGATCGCGCCGGCCGCGTGCCCGTTGAACATGGCGATGTCCCGCTCCGCAGGTGCCCGGGCTGCGGCGACGCTCAGCGCGCGGGAGTACTCGCGCAAGTAGTGGGCGTCCTGGACGACGTAGAACTCGAACGCGGCCCGCTCGAGCGAACCGTCGGTCAGGCCGATGATGAAGGGATGCTCGAGGATCGCCTGGTAGGTCGCCTCGATCCCAGACCACAGCTCCGCGGAGAAGCGGTCGCTCGAGTTTGGCGCGCTCGAAGACTGGCCTCCCTGATTCATGATGTCCTCCCTTCGCTGGCAAGACCCAGATCAGGTTCGGCGGATCGGCGCTAGGAAGCGCCCTCTCAGCCCCTCGCGTAGTAGGGACGCCCCGGTGTTGCCGTCGGTCGGTGACCGTAGCGGACCGAGCCCCTCACCCGCGTGAAGCGACGCCCCACAAGCTCAGGAGTCGGTGGTCCTCCTCAGAAGGTACGTATCCATGATCCAGCCCTTCCTCTCCCGCTCTTCCGTCCGGATGCGCTCGATCTCTCCCATGACGTCTTCGAGATTGCCGGCAACTAGCCGCTCGTCGTCGGTTCCGATGTAGGCGCCCCAGTAGATGTCGATTTCGCCATCATCGACCTGCTTGAAGGTGCAGTCGGCGTCGAGCATCACGACGACGTCGTCGCTGTTCTCCGGAAAGCCGTGGGCGAGGCGGCGGCCGGTCGTGATGTGGATGGATCCGCCGACCCGGTTCAGCGGGATTCGGTGCTTGGCGGCCAGGGCCTGGATGCTGCTGATCCCTGGGATCACCTCGTACTCGAACTCAAGCGTGCCTCTGGCCAGCACGTGGTCAATGACGGCCAGCGTGCTGTCGTAGAGCGCCGGGTCGCCCCACACGAGGAAGGCGCCGCGCTGTCCGTCTTCAAGCTCGTCGCGGATCGCCTGCTCCCAGACCTCCGCGCGCCGGCGGCGCCAGTCCTCCACCGCCTCGCGGTAGGCGGGCGTCGTCCGGTCGCGCTCCGGGTCCCGCACGCTCACGATCCGGTACGACGGCTCCTCGATGTAGCGCTCGCAGATCTCCGTGCGCAGGTCTACGAGGTCGTGCTTCTCACCGCTCTTCTCGACCACGAAGAAGACGTCGACCTCGTTGAGCGCCTTGATCGCCTGAACGGTCACGTAGTCCGGGTCACCCGCGCCGATCCCGATGACGAACAGCTTTCTCATCGCCAGTACCCGAGCAGCGCCGTGCAGACCGCCACCTCGGCGACTGCGACCGTCGCGCCGATCGTGTCGCCCGTGCGCCCGCCGATCGCGACGCGCGCAGTCCAGGCGGACGCCACCGCAAGCGCCAGTGTGACCGCGATGGCCACGAGCCCCGGCACGACGCCGGCGGCCACCACGGCGATGCCGACAGCGCAGGCGCCCGCGATCAGCAGCGCAGCTCGCCCGACGCTGAAGCCGGCGCCGAGCCCGTCGGGCCGAGCCGCCGAGGTGCCCGCCGCGTGCAGCAGCGCCGCCCAGCGCGACAGCGCCCCGGCGGTGATCAGCGCGGCGAGCGCCTCGCGCTGGCTCAGCGGCGCGAGCGCGGCGAGCAGCAGCAGAGCCCACCCGATCAGGGCGAGCACTCCGAACGCGCCCGTGGACGAGTCGCGCATGACGGCGAGGCGGCGCTCCGGGTCGCCGCGCACGCCGAGACCGTCGGCCGTATCGGCGAGCCCGTCCTGGTGGAGCGCGCCCGTCACGAGCACGAGCGCGGCCATCGCCAGTACCGTCGCCGCCGTCGCCCCGACCACCGGCTCGGCGCCCACGCGCACGCCGCCCGCGAGCGCGCCGACCAGCGCTCCCACGGCGGGGAACCAGGCCGCGGCGGCGCCGAGGTCGGCGGAGTCCAGAGCGCGCAGGCGAACAGGAATGATCGTCAGGAACGAGACGGCCAGCGCGAGCTGCGTTCCCGCGCGCCGCACACCGTGCGCCGGCGCGAGCTCATCGACGGTCAATGCCCGCCTCCTCAAAGGTGGCCATCGCGCCGTGGAGGGCCCCGGCCGCCTCGACGATCGGCAGCGCGATCAGGGCGCCGGAGGCCTCGCCCAGCCGCATCCGCAGGTCGAGCAGCGGCTCGAGGCCGAGCTCCTCAAGCACGCGCCCGTGACCGGGCTCGGCCGACCGGTGGCCCGCGATCAGCACCTCTCCCACGCCGGGCTCGAGCCGGACCGCGGCCAGGGCGGCGACCGTCACGGCATACCCGTCGAGAAGCACCGGCAGGCGGCGGAGCGCGCCCTCGGCGGCGGCGGCCGCGAGCGCGGCCAGCTCCAGGCCACCGACCGCGAGCAGCGCCTCGCGACCGCCCGCGGATGCTCCGATGCGCTCCAGCGCACGGGCGACGAGCGCCCGCTTGCGCTCGAGCCCGGCGGCGTCGAGACCGGTGCCGCGCCCGACGGTCTCGGCTGCTGAGGCGCCGGTGAGCGCGCAGGCGAGCGCCGAGGTCGTGGCGGTGTTGCCGATGCCGATCTCGCCCAGCACGAGACAGTCCACCCCGCGCTCCGCCAGCTCGGCCGCCAGGTCGGCGCCTGCTGCCAGCGCCGCATCGAGCTGCTCGTCCGTCAGCGCGGGGCCCTCCGTCATGTCGGCGGACCCGGGCGCGACCTTCGCGTCGCGCACGCCGGGCGGCGTGGGGCCCTTCAGTCCGACGTCGGCAACCAGCAGCTCGTGCCCGCCCTGGTGCGCCAGTACGCCGACCGCGGTCTCGCCGCGCGCCGCGGCGGCGGTGACCTGGGCGGACACGTCGGAGTCGAACAGGCTCGTGCCGTGGCGGACGTGTCCGTGGTCGGCGGCGCATACGAGCACGCCCGCGCGCAGGCGGGACGGTGGCGGCGCGCCCGCGATCGCCGCCCAGCGCTCGATCAGCGCCTCGATCGCGCCG
>JBOGXS010000319.1:0-9370 GCA_050693815.1 Thermoleophilaceae bacterium
GACGGGTCTGCCCAACCGGTTGATGTTCGAGCAGGTCCTGGACCTGTCTCTGGCCCGCGCGCGCAGGAACGACTTCGCCCTGGCGGTCCTGTACATGGACCTGGACAACTTCAAGCTCGTCAACGACAGCCTGGGCCACGCGGCCGGTGACGAGCTGATCGTCGCCGTGGCGGAGCGGCTCCAGCACTCCCTGCGCCGCGACGAGACCATCGCCCGCTTCGGCGGCGACGAGTTCGCGATCCTGTGCGAGGACCTGACCGACGAGCAGGACGCCATCGCGGTCGGGGAGCGCCTGCTCAAGACGTTCGGCCTGCCCTTCCACCTCCCCCACGGCGAGGCCGTCTCCGCGGCCAGCCTCGGCGTCGCGCTCGCGGCCACGCCCGACCAGGACGCGCACGACCTGATCCGCGACGCCGACGCCGCGATGTACCGCGCCAAGCAGGCGGGCGGCGGGCGCCTCATGCTGTTCGACGAGGTCACGCGCCAGCGCGCGCTCCACCGGCTGCACACCGAGGCTGCCCTGCGTCAGGCCATCGAGCGCGAGGAGTTCCGCGTCTTCTTCCAGCCGGAGGTCTCGATCGAGAACGGGGAGATCGTCGGCCTGGAGGCGCTCGTGCGCTGGCAGCACCCCGATCGTGGCCTGCTCAGTCCGGCGGAGTTCATCGCCCTGGCCGAGGAGACGGGGCTGATCGTCCCGATCGGCACGTGGGTCCTGCGCGAGGCCTGCACCCTGGCCCGTCGCTGGCAGCTCGAGCGCGTGGCGGACGAGCCGCTGGCCGTGCGGGTCAACGTGTCGGGCCGGCAGCTCGCCGACGACAAGCTCCCCGCCGTCGTGGACACCGTGCTCGAGGAGACCGGCATGGCTCCCGGAGACCTCTGCCTCGAGGTGACCGAGAGCGTGCTGATCGAGGACCCCCAGTCGTCCGCCAAGACGCTGACCGCGCTCAAGCGGATCGGCGTGCAGATCGCGGTCGACGACTTCGGCACCGGCTACTCCTCGCTCGAGCACCTGCGCCGCTTCCCGATCGACTGTGTGAAGATCGACCGCTCCTTCGTGCGCGGCCTGCCGGACAGCTCGGACGACGTGGCGATCGTCGGCGCGGTGATCGAGCTGGGCCACGCGCTGAGCCTCTCGGTGGCCGCCGAGGGTGTCGAGACGCCCGAGCAGCTGGGCAAGCTGCAGGCGTCGGGCTGCGACACCTTCCAGGGCTTCCTGTTCAGCCGCCCCGAGCACCCGGACGTCCTGGAGCGCCTGCTCCTCGACCCGGGCGTCGAGCAGGCCCCCGAGGTCGAGCAGGCCCCCGGCGTCGAGCAGGCCTCCGGCGTCGAGCAGGCCCCCGAGGTCGAGCAGGCCCCCGGCGTCGAGCAGGCCCCCGGCGTCGAGCAGGCCTCCGGCGTCGAGCAGGCCTCCGGCGTCGAGCAGGCCTCCTAGTCCAGCACGCCCTCCAGGCGCAGTATGCGCCGCAGGATGGCGAGCGACGAGGCGTAGGTCGAGTCCATTCCGTAGTAGCTCAAGCCGCGCGCGCCGAGCGTGCGGGCCTGGGTGTAGGGCGTGTCGGAGGCGTAGTGGATGATCCCGAAGTCGATCGGCAGCTTCGAGAAGTTCACCGCCTCGCCGACCGGGTGGCGGTCGGCGTCGGTGATCTCGTAGAGCGCGTTGCAGTAGGGGCCGGCCTCCATCTCCACCACGGTGAAGGCCTCCCGGTAGTAGAAGTCGAGGTAGGCGCGGTTCTGCAGGAAGGTGCTCTTGACCGTGACCGCGCGCTGGTTGTCGAGCCCGCTGCCGAAGCGAAGGTCGCCGGCGAGGTCGTCCACGCCGAAGGCGTTGTCGAGCCAGTAGGTCGAGGAGGAGTGCTCGTCGTGCACGACGCTCGAGAGCATCACGTCGCCCACGTCGGCGTTGAGCGTGGCCGCCTTGCCCAGCACATATACGCCGCGCAGCGCGGCCGTGTCCACCGCCACCTCGCGCAGGATGTTGTAGGCGGCGACCCCGAGCGGGTAGTCGACGTTCACGACCACGGCGTCGCTTCGGGCCAGGATGTCCGCGTCCACCTCGCCGAGCCGCGGGTCGAGCCGGTCGGCGTGGAGCTTCGCGAGCGGCATCACCTGGGCCGGCACCCTCAGCGCGGTCGCGCTCGGCAGGTGCGAGACGCCGCACTCCTGCTCCGAGCGGCGCCGGGCCGCCCTTCCCTCCTCCCCGTGCGAGTCGAAGAAGAGCCGCGCCACGAAGTAGAGGTAGTTCTCCCAGGAGCCCTCCGTGCGGCCCTCTCGGAAGGCGGCCAGCTCCTCGCGCAGGATGTCGCCCTCGGGCAGGGTCTCCACGAACTCGACGAGCATGCGCTCGCGCTGGCGCGCGACGCCCGTGGCGATGTTCACCAGGCTGTGGGTGTTCGAGGAGACGAAGTACATCGGCGCGCCGTCCAGCCCCTCCTCCGCCAGCCGGTCGTGCACCGGAGTCCACCAGCGCCGCGTCATCCGCGCGTAGCCCACCTGGGTGCCGCCCAGCATGCGCACGCGCATGTTGAGCCGGCGCTCCGCGATCAGGCGCAGCCGCTCGTGAAAGCGATCGCCCCATCCCTCGCGCAGCCGCAGCCAGTCGTCTGCCGAGCCGCCCAGCGCGGCGGAGCACTCCTCGGCCGTGGGCTCCGCGTCCGGCGGCCAGCCGGCGGCGCGCTGGCGCAGGCGGAGCTTGTTCCACTCGATCTGGAAGGCAACCAGCGTGGGGATCAGATCGTCCACGTCGGAGGCGCTCGCGAGCAGCACCGCGTGCGTGCCGTCGCCCGCGTCGTGCCAGCGGCGCCGGCGGGCCGGCGCGTCGGCCTCGTCCCACTCGTCGATGACGATGCCGTTGCGCGCGAAGACCTCGGCCTCCTGCCCCATGATCACGAGCTTCGCGCCGACGATCCCGTCCGGGAGCCTGCGGATCGCGTAGATGAAGGCGCCCAGGTCGAGCTCGTCGCTGTCGGCCAGCGGGTGCAGCGCCGAGCCGATCGCCCTGTGCGACGACTCCAGCACCCGCAGCGCAGTCTCCCCGCTCGAGCGCAGCAGGGTGTTGTAGGTGCGCTGGTAGAGCTCGATCTCGTCCGAGAGCCGGCCGGCCGCGGGCTCGTCGGTGGCGGCGGTGGCGAGCGCCAGGCGGGAGACGACCACGCCCTACTCCTTCACGTACGGGACGCCGATGGCCGCCGGCGGGCGCGAGCGGCCGATCAGGCCGGCCACGACCACCAGCACGAGCACGTACGGCAGCGCCTGGAAGAGCACCGCGAGCGACTCCGAGAAGGCCGGCAGTCGCTGGGCCACGGCGCTCGAGAAGCCGAACAGCAGCGCCGCGGCCAGGGCGCCGGCCGGGCGCCAGCCGCCGAAGATCACCGCGGCCAGGGCGATGAAGCCGCGCCCGTCGGTCATGTTCTGGGTGAACGAGCCGAGCAGGGCGATCGACAGGTACACGCCGCCCAGGCCGGCGAGCACGCCGGACGCGACCACCGCGAGGTAGCGCGTGCGCAGCACACGCACGCCCACGCTGTCGGCGGCGCGCGGCTTCTCTCCCACCGAGCGCAGTCGCAGGCCGCGCGGCGTTCTAAAGAGGAACAGCGCGAGCGCCGGCACGAGCAGCAGCGCGATCCACGTCAGGAGGTTCGCGCTGCCGATCGCGGTGCCCACGAAGCCGACGTCCCCGATCACCGGGAGGTCGACGTCGGGCGCGCGCGGCACGTCGCCCGGCGTGCCCTGATCGCCGTAGTGGGCGATGAAGACGTAGCCGGTGATCCCGAGCGCGAGGAAGTTGACCGCGAAGCCGCTCACGACCTGGTCCGCGCGCAGCTGGATCGAGAAGAAGGCGTGGACGAGCGCCAGCACGCCACCCGAGGCGACGCCGATCAGCGCACCGAGCACCCACGAGCCGAGCAGGTCGGCCCCGAAGATGCCGAAGAAGGCGCCCATCAGCATCATCCCCTCGAGGCCGATGTTGATGACGCCGCTGCGCTCGGACAGGATGCCGCCCATCGCGGCGAACACGAGCGGGGTGGCGAAGCGCAGCATGGCGGCGATCAGCGCCGACCACACGAACACGCGCTCGAGGTTGGCCTCGCCTGACTGGGTGGCCACCACCGCGGCGACGCCGCCGATCACCCCGGCTACCACCGCGCCGTAGCCGAGCCGCCGCGCCCCGCCCTGCACCGCGATGACGCCGGCGGCCGCCGCGGTGGCGGCGAGCAGGAGCGAGGGGACCGGGGTGCGCACGAGCAGCGGCGGGAGGGTGATGAACCAGGCGATCGCCCCGAGCGCCACGCCAGCCCAGCCGAGCTGCTTGGCGCTCGGGCCCGCCCGCCTGATCGCCATCGTGGCGGCGCTCACGGCGCGGCCTCCTCGGCGGCGGGGCGCGAGCGTCGGGGCAGCAGGCGCCGGCCCCGTCGCAGCGCCCCGAGCACCAGGACGTCGGCGCTCACCAGCAGCACCACCAGCCCCTGGATGATGAACGTCAGGTTGGAGGCGAGCTCGGGCGCGAAGATGGTGGGGTCGAGGTTGCGCTGCGACGTGCCGCTGAGAAGCGCCCCGAACAGGAGCGCCGCGACGACGGTCCCGCTCGCCGTGTTGCGACCCAGCAGCGCGACCGCGATGCCGATGAAGCCGATCTGGGAGATCGTGATGTCGTTCGTGGCGATGCGGAACTGCCAGCCCAGCACGTCGAGCGCGCCGGCGAGTCCGGCGAACAGCCCGCAGACCGCCATCACGAGCAGGTAGTTGCGCGCCACGCTCATCCCGCCGTAGCGCGCCGCCTCGGGGTTCAGGCCCACGGCGCGCACCTCGTAGCCGGTCGTCGAGCGGTTCAGCAGGAACCAGAACGCGACGACCGCCACCAGTGCGATGAAGATGCCGATGTGCAGGCCCTGGAGGATCGGGTCGCCCCAGAACACGGGTAGGCGCGCCGCCTCGACCACGTCGTTCGACACGGGCAGCGTCGCCTCGCGGTCGTTCTGGAGCGGGCCGCCGAGGCCGAACAGGTAGAGGCCGACGAAGATCGCGGTGTAATTGAGCATGATCGTCGAGACCACCTCGTTGGCCCCGACGGTCGCCTTCAGCCCGCCAGCGATGGCCGCCCACGCCGCCCCCGCCAGGCAGCCCGCCAGGATCGAAAGGACGATGTGGAGGAGGCCGGGCATGCCGGCGAACGACGAGCCGACCCACACGGCGGCGATCGCCCCGACGATGTACTGGCCCTGGCCGCCGATGTTGAACAGGCCGGCGCGGAAGGCGAACGCCACCGCGAGCCCGGTCAGGATCAGCGGCGTGGTGATGATCAGCGTCTGCTGCAGGTTGAGACCGGCGAGCTGGCGCTCGTCGCCGGTCACCCACGGGAAGACCCATTGAAGGCCGGTGCCCTCGAAGATCGCCTTGTAGGTGGCGATCGGGTCGTTGCCCGCCAGCAGCACGGCCAGGCCGCCGATCACGAACGCGAGCGCGGCGGTGAGCACCGGCACCACCACGCCCCCGCCGCGGATGTACGCGGCCATGCGGGCGGCCGGGGTGGCGGCTACCTCGCCGGCGCCGGGCTCGCCCGCAAGCGCCTGGCCCTCGGGGGCGTCGCCGGGCTTCGTCACGCGGCGGCCTGACCCGCGCCGCCGCCCGTCATCGCGACGCCCAGCTCCTCCTCCGAGGCGTCCGGACCGAACTCCCCGACGATCGTGCCCTCGTAGATCACGAGGATGCGGTCCGCCAGCGAGCGCACCTCCTCGAACTCGAGCGACACGAGCAGGATGCCCCTGCCTTCGTCGCGCTCGGCGACGAGCCGGCGGTGCACGAACTCGATCGCGCCCACGTCCAGGCCGCGGGTGGGCTGGTGAGCGATCAACAGGTGCGGGTTGCAGGCGATCTCACGCGCCACAGCCACCTTCTGCTGGTTGCCGCCCGAGAGCGAGCTGGCCAGCGCGCCCGGATTGCCGCCGCGCACGTCGTACTCGCCGAGCAGCTCGCGCGCCCGCCTGTTGATGCGGCCGATGTTGAGCCAGCCGCGCCGGCTGAGCGGAGGCTTGCGGTACTCGCGCAGGGCGAGATTCTCGGCCAGCGTGAAGTCGAGCACGAGCCCGCGCAGCTGGCGGTCCTCGGGGATGTGCGCGACGCCGGCGTCCGAGGTGGCGCGCACGCCGCTCCCGGCCGCCTCCTTCCCGGCGATCCTGATGCTGCCCGAGTCGACGTCGCGCAGCCCGGCGATCGCCTCGACCAGCTCGTGCTGGCCGTTGCCGTCCACCCCGGCCAGGGCCACGATCTCGCCGGCGCGCACGCCGAGCGAGACGCCGCGCACCGCCTCGAGCTCGCGGTCGTCGCGCACGCGGAGGTCCTCGACCTCGAGCACCGGATCGCCCGCCGGCCTCTCCGCCTTCTCGACCTGGAGCAGCACGTCGCGGCCGACCATCAGGCGCGCGAGGCTCTGCTCGGTCGAGCCCTCGGCCGGCACCGTGTCGACCTTCACGCCGCGCCTCAGCACCGTGATCCGGTCGGCGATCTCGAGCACCTCGCCGAGCTTGTGACTGATGAAGACGATCGCGACGCCGTCGTCCTTCAGCGTCCGGAGCACCTCGAAGAGCTCGCCGGCCTCCTGCGCGGTCAGCACGGCGGTCGGCTCGTCGAGCACCAGGACGCGAGCGTCGCGGTAGAGCGTCTTCAGGATCTCCACGCGCTGCTGGGCTCCGACCGTGACGTCCTCGATCACGGCGTCGGGGTCCACCGCCAGGCCGTAGCGCTCGGACAGGTCCCTGACCCGCCGCGCGCCCTCGCGCACGTCGAGCAGCCCGCCGCGGCTGCGCGGCTCGCCGCCGAGCACGATGTTCTCGGTCACGGTCATCACGGGCACGAGCATGAAGTGCTGGTGGACCATGCCGATGCCGAGGTCGATGGCCCGCGCGGGCGAGTCCACCTTCACCGGCTCGCCGTCCACGCGGATCTCGCCATCGTCGGGGTGGTAGAGCCCGTAGAGGATCGACATCAGCGTCGACTTGCCGGCGCCGTTCTCCCCCAGCAGCGCGTGGACCTCGCCGCGGCGGAGGTCGAAGTCGACCCGGTCGTTCGCGACGACCGGGCCGAACCTCTTCGTTATTCCGCGTAGCTCGAGAGCGGGTGCTTCGGCGCTCACCGAGACGGAACGCTACTGCCTGGCGAAAGCAGCCGGCCGGATGCCAGGGGGGCTTTGCCCCCCTCCGCCCGGCCTTGGCGGGTCACCCCCCGATCACTTCACCTCGGTGGGGATGTCCGCGATCTCGCCCGAGGCGATCTGGTCCTCGATCTTCTTGATCTGGTCGGCGTACTTCTGGCCCTCGGCGCTGATCTCGCCCAGGCCCACGCCGCCGTTCTCGACCGTGGCGATCACGTCGGTGCCGCCCTCGAAGTTGCCCTCCTGGACGCGCTCGACGGCCTCGAACACCGCCACGTCGACCTTCTTCAGGGCGCTGGTCAGGATGTGGTCGCCGAGGTAGCCCTGGTCGGCGTCCACGCCGATGCCCTGCACGCCCTCCTGCTGGGCGGCGTCGAGCGCGCCGAGGCCGCAGCCGCCCGCGACCTGGAAGACGACCTTCGAGCCCCTCGCGATCTGGTCGAGCGCGATCTCCTTGCACGCGGCCTGGTCCACGAAGTCCTGGGAGTAGGCGTTCAGCGTCTTGACCTGCGGGAAGGCCGCCTTGGCGCCGGCCTGGAATCCGGCGATGTAACCGTCGACGGGCGGGATCTTCTGGCCGCCGACCGTGGACACGGTGTCGGCGTTGTTGTCCTTGGCCCACAGGCCGGCCAGGTAGCCGGCCAGGTAGCCGGCCTCGTTCTCCCTGAAGAGGAGGCCCTGGACGTTGTCGGGCTTGTCCTCCAGCGCCGTCGCGGGGAAGTCGACGATCGCGAACTTCGCGTTGGGAAGCTGGGTGGCGACCGTGTTGGTGGCGTCGGCCATCAGGAAGCCGACCGGGATGATGAGGTCGAACTGCTGCTGAGCGAGCGTCGTGAGGTTGGGGACGTAGTCTCCGTTCGACTCCGAGATCAGCACGCGGGTCTCTACGCCGAGCTCGCTCTCCGCCCGCTTGATGCCCTTGTTGGCGAGCGCGTTGAAGGAGCGGTCGTTGAGGCCGCCGATGTCGGTGACCACGCCGGCCTTGATGGACTCGGCGGCCTGCTCGCCGCCGTCTCCACCGCCTCCGCCGCCGCCGTTCTCGTCGTCGTCGTCGCCGCACGCGGCCGCGCCGAGTGCGAGGGCGGCGAGCAGCGCCATAAGGAAGAGCCGGAAGGTCCTACTCACAGTGCAGATCTCCTTGCACGGGGGCCAAGAACGCAGCCACCCTACACCCTTCTCATTAAGCTCTGTTTGAGATCCTCCTCGCAGAATGCAGCCTCGATCGCGGTGCGCGTGATGGCGCGAAGGACATCGTCGTCGAAGCCGAAGCGGTCCCGGCAGGCGGCGTACTCCCCGCCGATCGAGGACCCGAAGTAGGGCGGGTCGTCGGAGCCGAGCGTGACCTTTACGCCGGCCCCGACCAGGCGCGGCAGCGGGTGCTCCTCCCAGCTTCCGAAGACGCCCAGGACCACGTTGCTCGTGGGGCAGCACTCGAGCACCGTGCCGCGCGCGGCCAGCTCCTCGACGAGCGCGGGCTCCTCGACCGAGCGCACCCCGTGGCCGATCCGGGTGACCGGCAGCTCGAGCGCGGCCCGCACGCTGTCCGCCCCGGCCCACTCGCCGGCGTGGACGGTGCAGCCGAGGCCCGCCTCGGCCGCGGTCCGGAAGACCTCGGCGTAGTCGCCGGCGGGGAAGTTCTCCTCGTCGCCGGCCATCGAGAAGCCGACCACGTAGGGGTGCGGCCGCTCGGCGGCGTGGCGGGCCACGCGCAGCGCGCGGTCGACTCCGAGGTTGCGCACCGCCGAGATCAGGATGCGCCCCTCGACGCCGTGGTCGTTGCGCGCGTCTTCGATCCCCTGGGCGATGCCTTGGAGGTGCTCCTCGTCGCTCACGCCCACCAGCGCGGCGTGGTCGGGCGAGGCGGTGAGCTCGACGTAGACGGCGCCTTCGCCGGCGCAGGCGGCGAGGTACTCGTAGGTGATGTCGCGATAGTCGTGGCCGGTGCGGATCACGCTGGCGGCGAGGTCGTAGGTGTTGAGGAAGTCGAGGAAGTCCGAGTACGCGAAGCGGTCCGGCGTCTCGAACACGCCATCCGGCACGGGCAGCCGGTTGCGCTCGGCTATGCGACGGATGAGGTCCGGCGGGGCGGTGCCCTCGAGGAGGACGTGGAGCTCGGCCTTGGGGATCACCGGATGACCTCGAGGACGGGGTCGGGCGGCGCCGCCTCGCCGGCCCCCCGGGCCGCCTCGCCGAGCGAGAAGGCTTCGCGCAGCTCCTCGACCGCTC
>JBOGXS010000320.1:0-9411 GCA_050693815.1 Thermoleophilaceae bacterium
GCTCCCGGGCGCGCGGCCGATCGCGCGCCCCGCCGCCGCCTTGCCGCAAGCACTCGGCTCGGCCGAGGGCGCGCAGGCCGCTCTCGCGTGCGGACCGCCGCCAAGGCCCTGCTCGGGCTGATCCTGCTCGCCGCCGTGCTGGCCGGGCTCTACGCGCTCAGCCGCCAGGTCTACTTCATCGGGACCAACGACGCCGGCCTTGTCACGCTCTACCGCGGCGTCCCCTACGAGCTCCCGCTCGGGGTCGAGCTGTACGAGGAGGAGTACCCGAGCGGCGTGCCCGCCCGGGCGATCCCGGACCGCCGCCGCGAGCGCGTGCTCGACCACGAGTGGCGCAGCCGCGAGGACGCCGTCGACCTGATCCGCGCCCTGGAACGAGGGCAGCTCTCGGGCTGATGTCGGCCCGGACCCGCGAGCTGTTCGGGCTGGTGCCGGTGTCCTTGCTGGTGGCCGCCGGCTTCGCAGCCGTGCTGGCCACCCGTACCCAGGACGTGAGCGACGCCACGCTCACCTACGGCGCGGTGTTCCTCGGGCTGTGCGTGCTCGCGCACCTGTTCATCCGCGCCCGGCTCCCGGACGCCGACCCCTACCTGTTCCCCCTCGGCGCCCTGCTTGCCGCGGTGGGGCTCGTGCTGATCTACCGGATCGACACCGAGCTGGCGCGCGAGCAGGCCCAGTGGTTCGTGGTGGGGCTCATCTTCTTCTGCGGCACGATCGTGCTGGTCCGCGACCACCACGTGCTGGAGCGCTACCGCTACCTGATCGCGGCCGCCAGCATCGTGCTCCTCATGGTCCCGCGCGTCCCGGGCATCGGGGCCCAGGTGAACGGCGCCTTCCTGGCCATCAAGCTCGGGCCGATCCAGTTCCAGCCCGCCGAGTTCGCCAAGCTCGGCATCATCGTCTTCCTCGCCAGCTACCTGCGCGAGACCGGCGACATCCTCGTTCGCCCGCGGCTGCGTCCCCTGCCGGCCGCGCGCCAGCTCCTGCTCTACGGGCTGCCAGCGCTGGCCACCCTGCTGGCGATCCTCGCGCTCGATCTCGGCGCTGCCAGCGCGGTGCTGCTGATCGTGTTCGTGGCCTCCCTGGTGGCCGTCATGCGCGAGCGGCCCTCGCCCAAGCACTTCGGTCCGCTGCTACTGGTGTGGGGCCTGGCGATGCTGATGCTGATCGTGATCCGCGACCTGGGCAGCTCGCTGATGTTCTTCGGCGGCTTCCTGGCCCTGCTCTACGTGGCCACGGGGCGCATGTCGCTGGTCGGCGTGGGGGCCACGATGTTCTTCGGCGGCTCCTTCTTCCTCGCCCGCAACGTCGGCCACGTGCAGGAGCGGGTGGACATCTGGCTCGACCCGTTCGCGCCGGGAGTGGTGAACGACGAGGGCTACCAGGTCGCGCAGTCCCTCTTCGCCCAGGCCGACGGGGGGCTGTTCGGGCGCGGATTTGGCGAGGCGTTGATCGAGTTCGCCGGGACGCCGCTCCTGCCCGCCGCACACACGGATCTCATCTACGCCGTGCTCGTGAACGAGGCCGGCCTGTTCGGCGCGGCCGGGGTGATCGGCGCATACCTGCTGTTCTCCTTCCGCGGCTTCAAGATCGCGATGCTGGCGGCCGACGGCTTCTCAAAGCTCCTGGCCGCCGGCCTCACCGCGGTGCTGGCGCTGCAGGTCTTCGTCATCGTCGGCGGGGTGACCCGGGTGATCCCGCTCACCGGGGTGACGCTGCCCTTCGTCTCCTACGGGGGCAGCTCGATCGTGGCCAACATGGTGCTGCTGGCCCTGCTGTTGATCGTCTCCGACCACGCCCGCTCGGAGCGCATTCGCCGAGGTGGGCTGGTGTGAACGCCCAGATCCGCCAGCTCTACGGGCTGTTCGCGCTGCTCTTCGCGATCCTGATCGGCTTCACCTCGTACTGGTCGGTGGTCGACGCCGAGGGCCTCGAGGACAACCCCGACAACCGCCGCGCCCTGATCGAGGAGCAGACGATCCCGCGCGGCCTCGTCTACGCCAGCGACGGGCAGACGGTGCTCGCCCGCAACCGCGCCGAGCGCCGTGGCGGCACACGCGTCTTCGTCCGCCAGTACCCGCAGGGCGGCACCTTCGCCCATCCGGTCGGCTACTCGTTCATCCGGAACGGCCGGCGCAGCCTCGAGCTCGAGCGCAACGACGCCCTCGCCGGCGAGGAAGACGAGTTCGAGTCGATCTTCGCTGGCCTAGAGGGGCGCGAGCGCGAGGGGCAGGACGTCGTGACCAACCTGGACGTGCGCGGCACCCAGGCGGCCGTGGCGGGCCTCGCGGGGCGGACCGGCTCGGTGGTCGCCATCGAGCCGCAGACCGGCAAGGTGCGGGTGATGGTGTCGATCCCGGAGTACGACCCCAACCTGATCCCCTCCCAGTTCGGACGCATCGACGACGACCCTGCCCGCCCGCTGCTGAACCGCGCGACGCAGGAGCGCTACCCGCCCGGCTCGACCTTCAAGGTCGTGACGGCCACGGCGGCGCTGGACACCGGCAAGGTCACGCCCGAGTCGATCATCGACGGGTCGTCGCCGATCGAGGTCTCCGGCGTGCCGCTCGAGAACGCGGGCGGCCAGAGCTTCGGCGCCATCTCGTTCACCGACGCGCTCACCAACTCCGTCAACACCGTGTTCGCCCAGGTGGGGGAGAGGGTCGGGCGCGAGTCGCTCGTGGAGTACATGAAGCGCTTCGGCTTCTTCGAGGACCCCGAGCTCGACTACCCGGACTTCCAGACGATCCCCAGCGGCATCGTCAACGCCGACGGCGAGTTCGTCGAGGACGGCTTCGACGCCGGCCGCGTGGCAATCGGCCAGGGCGGCCTCGAGGGCCAGATCCTCAGCACGCCGCTGCAGATGGGGCTCGTGGCCGCCGCGATCGGGAACGGGGGCCGGCTGATGCGGCCGCGGCTGACCGACCGGATCGTCCGCAAGGACGGCCGGGTGAGCGAGCGCATCCGGCCCGACCTGCAGGCGCAGGTGATGAAGGAGGAGACGGCCGAGCAGCTCAAGGCGATGATGAGCCGCGTCGTCGAGGAGGGGACCGGCACCGCGGCGGCTCTGTCCGGGGTGACCGTGGCGGGCAAGACCGGCACGGCCGAGGTGGGCCAGTTCCGCGAGTTCACCCAGCCCTGGTTCATCTGCTTCGCCCCGGTCGACAACCCGCGCCTGGCGGTGGCCGTGACGCTCGAGCGCCAGCCCGCCGGCTCGGCGGGCGGCACCGTGGCGGCACCGATCGCGGCCAGCGTGCTGCAGGCGGTGCTGGGAGGCGGGGCGTGACCGAGGTCGCCGACAACAGCCTGGTCGACAGCCGCTACCGCATCCTGCGCCGGATCGGCTCGGGCGGGATGGCCGACGTGTACTGCGCCGAGGACACCCACCTGGGTCGTCAGGTGGCGGTGAAGGTGCTCCACCGCCGCTTCGCCCAGGACCAGGAGTTCGTGGAGCGCTTCCGCCGCGAGGCGAGCGCCGCGGCCGGGCTCCAGCACCCCAACGTGGTGGGCGTCTTCGACCGCGGCCGCCACGACGGCACCTACTACATCGCGATGGAGCACCTGCCCGGGCGCACGCTCAAGGAGATCGTGGCGGAGGGGGCGCCGCTGGGGCAGGAGCAGGTCGTCGACCTCGGCGTGCAGATCCTCCAGGCTGCCGGCTTCGCCCACAGGCACGGGGTGATCCACCGGGACTTCAAGCCCCACAACGTGATCGTCGACGAGCACGGCCACGCCAAGGTCACCGACTTCGGGATCGCCCGGGCCGGCGCCTCCGAGATGACCGAGACGGGCTCGATCATGGGCACCGCCCAGTACCTCTCGCCGGAGCAGGCGCAGGGCCACGCCGTCACGGCCAGCTCCGACCTCTACTCGATCGGCGTGGTGCTCTACGAGATGCTGGCCGGGCGGCTGCCGTTCGACGGCGACAGCGCAGTCTCGATCGCGCTCAAGCACCTCTCGGAGCCGCCAGTGCCGATCTCGCAGCTGCGGCCCGACGTGCACCCGGCGCTGGAGTCCGTGGTGATGGCTGCGCTGGCCAAGGAGCCCGAGCGCCGCTGGCAGTCGGCCGATGACTTCGGCCAGGCGCTCACCGCCGCGGCCGCGCAGCTGGGCGAGGAGCCGAGCGGCGACACAGCGGCGGGCTTCGCGCCCATCCCCGTCCCGGCGCCGGATGGGAACACCGCGCCACCCATGGTCGCGCCGGTGGCGGAGCCGGCGGGCCTCAAGCACTCGGCTCGGCCGAGTGCGCGCGGATTGGCATCCGAGCGCAAGCGCCGCTGGCCCTGGTTCCTGCTTGGCGCGCTCGTCGTCGCGCTGGCCGGCTTCCTGATCTACCTGGCCGTGAGCGCGCTCACGGCGGCGGACATGCGCGAGGTCCCGCGCGTGGAGGGTCGGCAGCTGGTGGTGGCCCGGGCGATCCTCGAGCGCACCGGGTTCGAGGTCGAGGAGACGCGCGTGCGCAGCGAGGCGCCGCTCGACGAGGTGCTCGACCAGGACCCCGACCCGCGCGAGGAGGCCGAGGAGGGCTCGACGGTCCTGCTGGAGGTGTCGTCGGGCCCCGGCACCGTGCGCGTGCCAACCGTGCAGGGCCTGCCCCAGGCGGCGGCGATCGACGAGCTCGAGGACGCCGGGCTGAAGCCCACGGTCGACCGGCGCCCGTCCGACAGGGTGCGGGAGGGCCTGGCCCTGCGCACGGTGCCCGGCGGCGGCGAGCAGGTCGACCGCGGCGAGCGCGTCCAGCTCTTCATCAGCTCGGGGCCCGAGGAGGTGGCGGTGCCCGAGGTGATCGGGCTGTCGCGCGACTCGGCCGAGGCGCGCATCACCGGCGCGGGGCTCGTGCCGGCGGTGCGGGAGCAGGAGTCCGAGGAGCCCGAGGGGGAGGTGATCGCCCAGGATCCGTCCGCCGGGAGCGAGCTGGAGCGCGGCTCGACGGTCACGATCACGGTGTCGACCGGGATCGAGGAGGTCGGCGTGCCGGACGTGACCGGTCTCGGCCGGCGCGACGCGGCGGCCCAGCTGCGCGCCGACGGCCTCGTGCCGGTGGAGCGCGAGAGCGAGGTGACCGACCCGGCCCAGGACGGGAGGGTGATCGACCAGAGCCCGGGCGCGGGGGTGGACGTGGAGCCGGGCCGCGAGGTCGTGATCGTGATCGGCGCGCTGGTCGAGGAGGAGGAGCTCGCGCCGGTGGAGCCGGAGCCCGAGCCGTGAGGGCAGGCAGCCGGCTCGGCCGGCTGCGCGCCGGGGAGCCTCTCCCGTGAGAGTCGCCGTCCTGGCCGGCGGCCGGTCGAGCGAGCACGACGTCTCCCTCTCATCGGCCGAGTCGGTGCGGGCCGGGCTGGGCGAGGCCGGGCACGAGGCGCTCGACGTCCGCATCGACCGCTCGGGGCGCTGGACCCACGACGGCGAGCCGCTCGCGCTTCGGCCCGGCGACGGCCTGCTCGGGGCCGACGCCGTCTTCCCGGTCCTGCACGGTCCCTTCGGCGAGGACGGCACCCTCCAGGGGCTGCTCGACCTGCTCGACGTGCCCTACGTCGGCGCCGGCGTGCTGGCCTCCTCGCTGTCGATGGACAAGGCCCTGTTCAAGGACCTGATGGGCGCGCACGGCGTCCCCCAGGTCGACTACGCCGTGGTGCGCGACGGCCAGCCGCGCGGGGAGCTCGCGCCGCCGGCCTTCGTCAAGCCCGCCCGGCTGGGCTCGTCGGTCGGGATCTCCAGGGCCGTGAGCGAGATCGAGCTCGACCGCGCGCTGGCGCTCGCCTTCGAGCACGACCCGGTGGTGGTGGTGGAGCGGATGGCCTCCGGCATCGAGGTGGAGTGCTCGGTGCTCGGCAACCGCGACCCCGAGGCCTCCACGCCGGGCGAGATCGTGGTCGCGAGTAGCGACTGGTACGACTACGAGGCCAAGTACACCGACGGCGGGATGGAGCTCGTGGTGCCCGCGCGCACCCCACACCTCGACGACGTGCGCCGCCTCGCGGTCGAGGTCTTCAGGCTCGTGGGCTGCGCGGGCCTGGCCCGGGTGGACTTCTTCGTGACCGAGGACGGCGTGCTGGTCAACGAGCTGAACACGATGCCCGGCTTCACGGCCACCAGCGTGTACGCGAAGCTGTGGCAGGAGAGCGGCCTGCCCTACCCGGAGCTGCTCGATCGGCTGCTCGACCTGGCGCTGGAGCGGCACGCGGCCGAGCGCCGCTACCGGCATTAAGCGATCCGCGCGCACCCGGCCGAGCCGGGTGCTTGCGGCACTAGCGTTTGAGGCTGAGCTCCTTGATCGCCGCCTGCCCGCCCTCGGGCAGGTCGGTGATCCAGAGCAGGTAGTTGCGAAAGCGCTGCCTGGCGGTGTCCAGCGGGATGCTCTCGCTCTCGCCGATCCGCCGCGTGGGGCTCACCTTCTGCCAGTCCTCGATCCGGCCCGGGACGCTGTCCGAGGCGTAGACGGTGGCCTCGAACCCGGGCGTGGAGGTGAGCACGTCCATCTGACGCGCCGCCACCCGCGAGCCGGCGTCCACGTACAGGCCCACCCCGGTCTTGTCCGCGCCCGCGAAGCCGGCCTCGTACTGCTCGGTGTCCCACACCGTCGCGGGCGAGCCGTCGATCGCGTTGCGGCGCTGGTCGGAGGACTCCTGGCCGTCGCCCTCCGGGTCGTAGTCGCGCGCCGCGTCCCCGGTGAGCTCGACCTCGCTGAGCCCGGGCGTGCTCGGCGTGGCGGTGCGCCCCGGCCCCTCCTCGGTGCGGGTGGCGAAGAAGGCGATCGTGCCCGCCACCACGGCGATCACCGCGGTTCCGACGAAGAGCGCGCGGCGGGGATGCCTCAGGCGCCCGGGGGCGAAGTCGGCGGTGTCCCCGGACAGGGTGCGCAGCACGGTGGTGGCCTCGCCGGTGGCCTGGCCGGTGCGGGCCGCCTCGATCGCCAGCACCTCCTCCAGGTCGTGCACCATGTCGCGGACGGTGGCGTAGCGGTTCTGAGTGTCCTTCGCCGTGGCGCGCTCGACGACCGCGGCCAGCGACGCGGAGATCTCGGGGCGGCGGCGCTGCACGTCGGGCAGCGGCTCCTTCACGTGCTTCATCGCCACCGCCACCTGCGTGTCGGCCTTGAAGGGCGCCTCGCCGGTGAGCGTCTCGTAGAGCACGATCCCGAGCGAGTAGATGTCGGACTGCTCGGTCACCTCGTGGCCCATCGCCTGCTCGGGAGAGACGTAGTCGGTTGTGCCGAGCACGCGGCCGGTGGCTGTCAGGCCCTGGGCCTCCATCGAGCGGGCGATGCCGAAGTCGGTGACCTTGGCCCGCCCGTCGCGATCGATCAGCACGTTCTGGGGCTTCACGTCGCGGTGGACGAGCTTGTTGGTGTGCGCGGACTCGAGCGCGCGGCCGATCTCGATCGCGTAGGCCACCGCCTCCGAGACGGGCAGCCGGCCCTGGCGGCGGATGCGCTCCTTGAGCGTCTCCCCCTCCACGTACTCGAACACGATGTACGGGGCGCCCTCGTCCTCGCCCGCGTCTATGACCGTGACCACGTGGGGGTGGTTCAGGCGGGCCACCGCGCGCGCCTCGCGCCGGAAGCGCTCGAGCTGGTCGGGGTCGCTCGAGATGTCGCGGTGCATCATCTTGATCGCGACCTGGCGCTCCAGCGTGGGGTCGTAGGCGCGGTAGACGCTCGACATCCCGCCCGAGCCGACCTTCTCCTCGAGCCGGAAGCGCTCGCCTATCAGGGTCCCGATCACCGTGGTCTATTTTCCGCTCTCTCGTGCCGGTACGCGTTCGCCTCCACACGGATCCGGCCTGTCCGGCGTCGTGGGCCGCCGAGCCCGCGCTGCGCCGCCTGTGGTTGAAGTTCGGCGCGGACCTCTCGATCACCTACGTGATGGGAGGTCTCGCCCGAGAGTACGGACCGCCCCACGAGGCGCGCGTGGCCGAGTGGCTCGACCACGCCGATCGCTCGGGGATGCCGTTCGACCCACGGCTCTGGACCGAAGGGCCGATTCGCTCTACCTACCCGGCCTGCATGGCGGTGAAGGCGGCGGCCGAGCAGGGCCCCGAGGCGGAGGCCCGCTACCTGCGCGCGCTGCGCGAGGGCCTGATGTGCCTCCGGCGCAAGCTGGACGCCAAGGAGGCGCTGGTGGAGGAGGTGCGCGGCGCCGGGCTCGACGTGGCGCGCTTTCGAAACGACCTCGACTCGCACGCGATCGTGGAGGCCTTCGGAGCGGATCTGGAGGCCACGCGGGCCGCGTCGCGCGAGCTGCCGTTCCTGGTGATCGAGGGCGAGGACGAACGGGCGCTCGGCCCGGGCGACGACTTGCAAGCGGCCCTGGTGGAAGCCGGCGCCCGGGCGGCGAAGGACCCGCCGCTTGACCCGCTCGCCGCCCTGCGGCGCTTCGGCCGCATGGCGACCGCGGAGATCGAGGCCGTCTGCGATCTGCCCGGCCCGCGCGCCCGGGCGGAGCTGTGGCGGTTGGCGGCCGACTGGCGGATCAAGCCGCTGCGGGTTCTCACGGGGACGCTCTGGGAGCTCGCCTAGTGGACCTCCTCGGCCCACTAGAGCTCCTACGCGCGCACGAAGCCCTCGCGGCTGCCGCGCAGGCCGGCGCGGGGAAGCTCCACCGCCCCCGCTGCGGTGGTGGCCCGGCCGATCAACGCGGTGCCGGGGTGGCGGCGGGCGAGGATCGAGACGGTCTCCTCGGCGTCGTCCACCGGCACGACGCAGCAGAAGCCGCAGCCCATGTTGAAGACCTCGTGCATCTCGGCCGCCTCGACCGATCCGCGCTCGGCGATCTCGCCGAACACGGGCGGCACGGGGAGCGGGCGGTCGATCAGGTAGCCCGCCTCGCCCTCGAGCCGGAGCAGGTTGAGGAAGCCGTCGCCGGTGATGTGGGCCAGCCCGCGCACCTCCACGTTCGAGGCGAGCAGGTCGCGGACCGCGCGCGCGTAGACGACCGTGGGCTCGAGCAGGCGCTCGTCCTCGTCCCCGAGGGCTCGCCGGGCCAGCGTCAGCCCGTTCGAGTGGACGCCGCTCGAGGGGAGGCCGACGATCGCGTCGCCCGGCTCGACGGCCGCGCCCGTGATCACCGCGTCGAGCTCCACCAGCCCGACGCAGAAGCCGAGCAGGTCGAACCCGTGCGGCGACGGGTGGCCGCGGATCAGCTCGGGCAGGATCGCGACCTCGCCGCCAGGGATCTCGACGCGCGCGGCCTCGGCGCCCGCCTTCAGGCCGAGCCCGATCGCGTGCATCACGGCCTCGTCGGCGCGCTCGACGGCCAGGTAGTCGAGCACCGCGAACGGCTCGGCGCCGACGCAGATCACGTCGTTGACGTTCATCGCGATGCAGTCGATCCCGACCGTGTCGTAGCGGCCGGTCTGCTCGGCGACGATCAGCTTCGATCCGACGCCGTCCGTGCCGACCGCGATGCCGAGGTT
>JBOGXS010000321.1:0-4325 GCA_050693815.1 Thermoleophilaceae bacterium
GGCTTCGAGGGCGGCGGGCTCGGAACCGGCAGTCAAGGCTCGCAGGCGGACGCGGACGGCGACGGCGGGGACGACGACCGCGATGACGACGACCGCGACGACGACGACCGCGACGACGACGACCGCGACGACGACGAAGGCGACGGCGGCGAAGGCGACCGCCACGGCGACGACGACGACCGCGACGGCGGCGAAGGCGACCGCCACGGCGACGACGACGAGGACGGCGGCGGCGGGAGCCGCTCCGGCCCCGGTGGCGGATCCGACGACCCCGACGACGACCGCTCCGGCCCCGGCGGCGGGGATCCCGACGAGGGCAGCTCCGGTTCGGGCGGCGGGTCGGACGACCCCGACGACGACCGCTCCGGTCCCGGTGGCGGGGACCCCTAGGACCCGCCCGATCTGGAAGCGAGCGGGTCGAGCGCGAGCGGCTCGAGCGGGGGCGACGACGACCCCGAAGCGCTCCCCACCGCGGGAATGGACTAGCTAGCCCCGGGGCTCCACCCCAGCCATCGAGTGTCGACTTACTCAGCCTCAGGCCCAGTAACTCGACAGTGGATGCGGGAGGCCGGCTCGCGGGGGGCTCGCCGGCGGACGGCTCGCCGGAGGCGGCGCTGGCCGCCGCGTGCCCTACGGCGTTATCGACACCATCCGCTCGATCGGCACCCGGGCCGGCTCGGCCAGCTCGGGGGCCACCTTTACCTGGGGCCGCAGGTCGCGCAGGGTGTCGCGCAGCTTGGGCAGCGTGATCATCTTCATGTATCGGCATGCCGCCGCCCGGTTGGCGGGCACGAACGACTTCGCCGGGTTCTCCTTGGCCAGCGGGTGCAGCATGCCCGTCTCGGTGGCCACGATGAAGGTGTCGGCCGCCGACTCGCGGGCGAAGGCGAGCATCCCCCCCGTCGAGAGCATGTGCGTGCGCTCGGGATCCACGTCCCCGGCGGCCACGTACTCCATGACCTGGGTGGTGCAGCCGCACTCGGGGTGGATCATGAACTCGGCCTCGGGGTGCTCGGCGCGCACGGCCGAGATGTCGCCCGGCCGGATGCCGGCGTGCACGTGGCATTCGCCGTCCCAGACGTGCATTCGCTTGCCCGTCACTCGCTCGACGTAGGCGCCGAGCCACATGTCCGGGCCGAACAGGATCTCCACGTCCTCGCCGTGCTCGCGCCGGATGTGCTCGACCACCTGGACCGCGTTCGACGACGTGCAGCAGTAGTCGGTCTCCGCCTTCACCTCGGCGGTGGTGTTCACGTACATGACCACGATCGCGCCGGGGTGCTTGGTCTTCCAGCCCCGCAGCTGGTCGGCGGTGATCGAGTCGGCGAGCGAGCAGCCGGCGTCGAGGTCGGGCAGCAGGACGGTCTTGTCGGGGCTGAGGATCGAGGCCGTCTCGGCCATGAAGTGGACGCCGCAGAAGGCGATCACCTCGGCGGCGGCGGCAGCCGCCTGCCGCGAGAGCCCGAGCGAGTCGCCCACGAAGTCGGCGATGTCCTGGACCTCGGGCACCTGGTAGTTGTGGGCGAGGATGACCGCGTTGCGCTCCTCCGCGAGCGCGCGCACCTCGTCCTGGAGGCGGGCGATCTCGGTCGGCGTCAGGGAGGGCTCGGTGGTCGGCGAGAGCGTGGGCAGCTCGATGGGCTTCATGGCGCAGGTTTTTGCCCTATGATCGAAAACTGATGCCCGCAGAGGATACCACGGTCTCCGACTCAGAGTCGAAAACTGCCGGGCGGTCCGGCGATGCGGGCGGCGCGCGGCGGGCCGGCGATGCCGGCGGCGTGGCCGAGCGCTCCTCCCCCACCCACGTCACGCTCGCCGTCGTCCTCCAGGTGCGCGGCGAGCGGCTCTGCGTGCTCCTCTGGCAGCGGGCCCAGGAGCCCTTCATCGGGGCCTGGTCGCTTCCCGGGGGCTATCTCGAGCCCGGGCGGGCGCTCGACCAGTCGATTCGCACCCACCTCGCACGCAAGGTCGACGTGGCCGAGCTGTCCTGGCTCGAGCAGCTCGAGACGCTCGGCGATCCCGGTCGCCATCCGGGCGAGTGGCAGCTGGCCACCGCCTACCTGGGCCTGGTGCCCCTCGGCCTCGACCCCGCCCTCCCCGAGGACACGGCCTGGCACCCCGTCGACCACCTTCCCGGACGGCTCGCCTTCGACCACGAGGCCATCGTCCTGGCGGGGCGCGAGCGACTGCGTGCCAAGCTCTCCTACACCAACATCGGCTTCGCGCTCGCCCCCGAGAGCTTCTCCATCTCCGAGCTGAGCGCGATCTACAGCGCGGCGCTCGGGTATCCCGTCGACCCGACCAACCTGCGCCGGGTGCTCGAGCGCCGCGGCCTGCTCGAGGCCACCGGCGAGCGGCGCGCCTCCGGCCCCGAGGGCGGCCGCCCGGCCGCGGTGTACCGCTTCGTCTCCCGCGCCGGGCTCCAGGTGACCGACCCGTTCGCGGTGCTGAGGCCTCCTACGCGAGCGGCTCGAGCAGCAGGCTGACGTCGAGCGCCGGAGCGGAGTGCGTCAACGCCCCCACGCTGACGTAGTCGACACCCGTCGAGGCCACCGCGCGGATCGTCTCCAGCGTGATCCCGCCCGAGGCCTCCAGCTCCGCTCGCCCGCCGGCCAGCTCCACCGCGCGGCGCAGCTCGGCGGGAGCCATGTTGTCGAGCAGCAGCCAGGGCACGCCGGCGTCGAGCGCCTCGGCCACCTCGTCCAGCGTGGCGCACTCCACCTCCACGGTCACGCCGGCCGGCGCCGCGGCCAGTGCCCGCCGCGCCGCCTCCCCCACGCCCCCGGCCAGCATCGCGTGGTTCTCCTTGACGAGGATCGCGTCGAAGAGCCCGGCGCGGTGGCTCACGCCGCCGCCGGCGCGCACCGCCTCCTTCTCCAGGGCGCGCAGCCCCGGGGTGGTCTTGCGGGTGTCGAGGATGCGGGCGCGCGTGCCCTCGACCGCCTGCACGTGGCGCGCGGTGAGGGTGGCCACGCCCGCCAGCCGCCCCAGGAAGTTGAGCGCCACCCGCTCGGCCGCCAGGATCGACGCCGCCCGCCCGGCCACCTCGGCGAGCATCCCGCCCTCGCGCCAGCGGTCCTCCTCCGCGTGGGCGTGCCAGCGCAGCTCGGGATCGACCCGCCCGAAGACCTTCTCGGCCACGCGCAGCCCGAACGGGACGCCCGGCGCCTTCTGCTCGATCCGCGCCCGGGCCTGAGCGCCGTCGGGCACCACCACGCGGGTGGTGAGATCACCGGCTCCGAGGTCCTCGCGCAGCGCGCGGTCGATCGCGTCGAGCATGCGAGCGGGCTCAGTGCTCGCTCCCGCGACCACTAGCTAGACGGGCGCCACCGCGCGGTCGATGCCCGCGGCGGCGTAGGCGTCGACCTCGTCGAGGGTCTCGTGCTCGAGCAGCGCCTCGGCCAGCGCGTCCAGGCGCTCCCGGTTATCGGTGAGCAGCCGCCGCGTGCGCTCGTGCTGCTCCTCCACGATGCGGCGCACCTCGTGGTCGACCAGCTCCTGCGTGGCCTCGGACGCCGGCTCGGCGCCGGGGAGCAGGATGCCCTGGCCCTGCTGGGCGGCCACGGTCACGAAGCCCACCTTGTCGCTCATCCCCCAGCGGGCCACCATCCCCCGCGCGATGCCGGTTACGTGCTGGATGTCGGACTCGGCCCCGGTGGTGGCGTCGCCGAACACGATCTCCTCGGCCACCCGCCCCCCGAGCGACACGCGGATCTTCGCCCGAAGCTCCTCCTCCGAGTAGTTGAAGCGGTCGTCCTCCGGGGTGGAGAGGGTCACGCCGAGGGCCTGGCCGCGGGGGATGATCGACACCTTGCGCACGGGGTCGGCGCCAGGCGTGAGTATGCCGACGATCGCGTGGCCGCCCTCGTGGTAGGCGATCCGGCGCCGGTCCTCGTCACCCAGCAGGATCTTGCGCTCGGCGCCGAGCACGATCCGCTCGAGCGCGTTCGCGAAGTCGGCGCTGCTCACCTGGGTCTGGCCGCGCCGCGCCGCCGTCAACGCCGCCTCGTTGACCAGGTTGGCGAGGTCCGCGCCGACCATCCCCGGTGTGGTCTGGGCGATGCGGCCCAGGTCGACGTCGTCCGCCAGGGGCACCGAGCGCGTGTGGACCCGCAGGATCATCTCCCGCCCGACGCTGTCGGGGGGCTGAACGGCCACGCGCCGGTCGAAGCGGCCGGGGCGCAGCAGCGCCGGGTCGAGCACGTCGGGCCGGTTGGTGGCGCCCAGCACGATCACCCCCGAGGCCGGGTCGAAGCCGTCCATCTCGGTGAGGATCTGGTTGAGCGTCTGCTCGCGCTCGTCGTGGCCGCCGTGCGCGCCGCCAC
>JBOGXS010000322.1:0-12499 GCA_050693815.1 Thermoleophilaceae bacterium
CTTCGACCTTGAGGGGGCCGGCGCCGGGGGCCTGACCCCGGTGCCGGCCGCCGACCTGCCGCTGGCCGCGCGGATGCGGCCGGCCTCGCTGGGCGAGTTCGTCGGCCAGGACCACCTGCTGAGCCGCGGCTCGGGGCTGCGCACGGCGATCGAGGAGGGTCGGCCGCACTCGATGATCCTGTACGGGCCGCCGGGCACGGGCAAGACGACCCTGGCCCGGCTGCTCGCCGTGAACGCTCGGGCCGCCTTCGAGGAGGCCTCGGCCGTGAACGCCGGCCGCGCCGAGGTGCGCCAGGTGCTCGAGCGGGCCGAGCACCGCCGCAACACGGCGAACGAGGGCACGATCTTCTTCCTCGACGAGATCCACCGCTTCAACAAGGCCCAGCAGGACACCCTGCTGCCGGCCGTGGAGGAAGGTCTGGTCGTGCTGGTGGGGGCCACCACCGAGAACCCCTACTTCGAGGTCAACTCGGCGCTGCTGTCGCGCTGCCGGGTCTACGAGCTGCGCCCGCTCGAGACCGAGCACGTGCTGGCGCTGCTGCGGCGCTCGCTCGGCGACGAGCGGGGTCTTGCGCAAGCGCCGCAGGTGGACAACGACGCGCTCGAGTTCCTGGCCGTGCGAGCCGCGGGCGACGCCCGCTCGGCGCTGTCGGCGCTCGAGCTCGCCTGCGAGACCGTCCGGAATCGGATCCGCGCGCACTCGGCCGAGCCGAGTGCTTGCGGCCCGGCGACGGGCACCGTGACGCTGCGCGTGGCCGAGGACGCCCTGCAGCGCAGCGCGATCCTCTACGACAAGGGCGGCGACAAGCACTACGACCTGATCTCGGCCTGGATCAAGTCCACGCGCGGCTCGGATCCCGACGCCTCGCTCCTGTACCTGGCCGCCATGCTCGAGGGTGGCGAGGACCCGCGCTTCATCGCCCGGCGCATGGTCGTCCTGGCCAGCGAGGACGTCGGGAACGCCGACCCGCGTGCGCTCGAGGTGGCCGTGAACGCCGCCCACGCGGTGGAGCACGTGGGCATGCCCGAGTGCGCCCTCAACCTGGCCCAGGCCGCGGTGTACCTGTCCCTGGCGCCGAAGTCGAACGCGTCGTACAAGGCGCTCGGCCTCGCGCGCGACTGGGTGCGCGAGCACGGCACGCCGGCGCCGCCCGCCGCGCTGCGAAGCGCGTCGTACCCGGGGGCGAAGAAGCTCGGGCGCGGAAGGGGCTACGACTACCCGCACGACCGCGAGGAGGGGGTGTCCGAGCAGGAGCTGATGCCCGACGAGGCGATCGGCGAGCGCTTCCTGGAGCTCACCGAGCACGGCGACGAGCGCGAGCTGCGCGAGCGCCTCGAGCGAATCCGCCGCGCCCGCGGCAGGTAACCTCGCCGCATGGAAGCCGCCGTCACGCCCGTCGTGCCGGAGCTGGAGTCGTTCAGCCCACTCGACGGCGCGTCGCAGGGGGCGGTTCCCACCGTCCGGCCCGACCAGGTGCAGGCCGTGGTGGACGACGTGGCCAGCGTGCAGCCCTTCTGGGCCCAGCTGCCGCTGGCCGACCGGGCGCGCTACATGCGCCGCGCCGGGCAGGCGGTCATCGACCAGCTGGACGACCTCGCGCGGCTGCTCTCGCGCGAGCAGGGCAAGCCGGTCAGCGAGTCGTACGTGATGGAGCTGCTGCCCACGATCGACTCGCTGCGCTGGCTGGCCGAGGCGGGGCCCGGGATCCTGGCCGACGAGCGCATCCCGCTGCCGGTCTTCATCAAGCAGAAGCGCGCCCGCTTCACCTTCGAGCCGCTCCGCGTGGTGGGCGTGATCGCGCCCTGGAACTACCCCTGGTCGATCCCCTTCGGCGAGGTGGCGGTCGCGCTGATGGCCGGCAACGGAGTGGTGCTCAAGCCCGCGTCGCTCGCGCCGCTGATCGGCCAGCGCATCCAGGAGGTCTTCGAGCGGGCCGGGGTGCCGGAGGGGCTCGTGCGCACCGTGCACGGTGGCGGGGCGGTCGGCCAGGCGCTGGTGGAGTCGACAGCGGCCAAGATCTTCTTCACCGGCTCCGCCGAGGTGGGCCGGCGCGTGGGCGAGGCGTGCGCGCGGCGCATGAAGGGCTCCGTGCTGGAGCTGGGCGGCAAGGACCCGATGATCGTCTGCGCCGACGCCAACCTGCCGAACGCGATCTCCGGCTGCCTCTGGGGCGGCTTCGCCAACGCGGGCCAGACCTGCTCGGGGATCGAGCGCGTGTACGTGGTCGACGAGGTGGCCGAGCGCTTCGTCGAGGGGGTGGTCGCGGGGGCGCGCGCGCTGCGGGTCGGCGACCCGCTGGACCCGAGCACGGAGATCGGCCCGATGGTGTCGGCCGAGCAGCTCGGACTGGTAAAGGAGCTGGTGGACGACGCCGTGGCGAACGGCGCCACCCTGCACTGCGGCGGCCCCGACCGGCCGTTCTTCCGCCCCGCCGTACTGACCGGGGTGACGCACGAGATGCGCATCATGCGCGAGGAGATCTTCGGGCCGGTCGTCCCGATAGTGACCGTGGGGTCCGAGGACGAGGCGATCGCCCTGGCCAACGACTCCGAGTTCGGCCTCGGCGCCTCCGTCTGGACGATGAACCGGGCCAAGGGCGAGCGCATCGCCGGCCGCATCCAGTCCGGCATGGTCTGGGTGAACGACCACATGTTCAGCCACGGGGCCTGCTCCTGCTCGTGGGGCGGCGTGAAGGAGTCCGGGTTGGGCCGCTCGCACTCGAAGTTTGGGCTGTGGGAGTGCGTGAACATCAAGCTGGTGACCTGGGAGCCGTCGCGCACGCGCGACTTCTGGTGGCACCCCTACGACGAGTCGCTGCCCAGGGCGATGGACGCGTCGGCCCGGCTGCTGTACGGCCGCGACTCCGACAAGCCCGGCGCGTTGCGACGCGGCCTGATGCCCCTGCTGCGGCTGGGGCGGAGGACGCTGCGCGACGTGTTCAAGCGCTGATCTATCCTCGGGACATGCCCGCACAGGCCTACGCCGGCAAGGAGTGCGTCTGCCAGCTCCGCAAGGGGATCTGCGACCAGTCCTGCGTGCGCGGGATGCTCGACACCCCCTTCTACATCGCCTGCCTCAAGCTGAGCGGGCGGCGCTGCCTGGTGGTGGGCGGCGGCGACGTCGGGCTGGAGAAGGTCGAGGGCCTGCTCGCCTGCGACGGCGACGTCACCCTGCTCGCCCCCGACGCGATCGAGCCGCTCCGTGAGCTCGCCCGCGAGGGCTCGATCCGCTGGGAGCGGCGCAAGTACGGGGGCGCCGCCGACCTCGAGGGCGCCTTCATGGTCATCGCGGCCACCGGCGACACCGACGTGAACATCAGGGTGTTCGAGGACGCCGAGCGGCGCGCGATGCTGGTGAACGTGGTCGACGTGCCCCCGCTCTGCAGCTTCATCCTGCCCGCGATCATCCGCACCGGCCCGCTGGCCATCGCGATCTCCACGGCCGGCGCCTCGCCCGCCCTGGCCAAGCGCATCCGCGACGAGATCGCTGACGAGTACGGCGAGCCCTACGCGCGGCTCGCGGTGCTCCTGAACGACGTGCGGGGCTGGGCCAAGGGCACGCTCCCCACCTACCAGGACCGCAAGGCCTTCTTCGAGTCGATCGTGAACGGCGAGCCCGACCCGGTCGAGCTGCTGCGCCGGGGCGACGAGGCGGCGGTGCGCGACCTGATCGCCGCCGCACGGCAGACCCATCAACCGGCCTGAGGACCTCACCCACGTTGACGTGGCCGGGAGCGCCCGGATGGTCGACGTGGGCTCCAAGGAGGTCACGGACCGCCGAGCGGTGGCCCGGGCGACCGTGCGGATGTCGGCCGCCACCGCCGCCGCGGTGGCGCGCGGGGACGCCCCGAAGGGAGACGTGATCGGCACCGCGCGCATCGCCGGGATCCAGGCGGCCAAGCGGACGGCCGAGCTGGTGCCCCTCTGCCATCCGTTGCCGCTCTCGTTCATCGACGTCGCAGCCGAGCTCGGCGAGACCGGGGTAGTGCTGACCGCAGAGGCGCGCACCACGGCGCGGACGGGCGTCGAGATGGAGGCCATGACGGCCGCGGCGGTGGCCGCCCTGACGGTCTACGACATGGTCAAGGGGCTCGAGCGTGGCGTCTCGATCGAGGCGGTGGAGCTGCTCGAGAAGAGCGGCGGCAAGAGCGGCGACTGGCGCCGGTGAGGGCCGCGGTCGTCACGATCTCCACTTCGCTCGCCCGCGGCGAGGGCGAGGACCGCTCGGGGCCCCGGCTCGTGGAGCTGTGCGAGGCGGCGGGTCTGGAGGTCTCGCACGAAACCGTCTCCGACGACCGGGGCGCGATCGCCGCAGCACTCGAGCGGCTGGCCGATCGGGACGGCGTGCGCTTCGTGTTCACCACGGGCGGCACGGGGCTCACGCCCGACGACGTGACTCCCGAGGCCACGCGCGACGTGATCGAGCGCGAGGCGCCCGGCTACGCCGAGGCGATCCGCGCCGACTCGCGCGGGCACACCCCGCTCGGGATCCTGACCCGCGGGATATCGGGCGTGCGCGGACGCACCCTGATCGTGAACCTTCCCGGCAACCCGAAGGCCATCGACCAGTCGTGGCCGATCGTGGCGCCGACCCTGGAGCACGCCGCCGAGACGCTGGAGCGGAGCTAGCCCGCCAGGCCCTTCCCGCGCAGCTCCTCCAGCGCCTGCGGACTCTTCTCCAGCCCGTCGAGGCCCATCCCGCCGAGCACGCTCGCCGCCTTCGTGAACTGGATGTCCGAGTACTGGACGACCTGCACGTGGTTGCCCCAGGGGTCGCAGAAATCGAGGCCGCGACCGGGCAGGAGCTCCGCCCCAGCCCCCTGGAGCCGGCGGCGCACGTCCTCGCGATCGTCCACGACGAGGCCGAGGTGGCGCTCCCCGTCCGGCTGCTGCGAGCGTCCCTCGCCGAGCACGAGGAACTGGTCGCCCATGTCGAGGAAGGCCATGCCGGGCGCGCGCCCGCGCAGCTCCAGCTCGAACAGCCGGCCGTAGAACGCGAGGGCGTCCTCGAGGTCGTCGACCTCGAGCACCACGTGGTTGATGCCCACCAGGCGGGCCACAGGTGGAGGATAGGGTCCTCCCCCGTGGCGGCGATCGAGCTCGACGGCCTCGAGCGGCGGTACGGCGAGCGCGTCGCGCTCGCCGCGGTGAGCGTGCGCGTGGAGGCCGGGCAGACGCTCGCGGTGCTGGGCGGCAACGGGGCCGGCAAGACCACGCTGCTGCGCGTGCTGGCCGGGCTGCTGCGCCCCCACGCGGGGCGCGTCCGGGTGCTGGACGCCTCGCTGCCCGGCGAGCGCTGGAAGCTGCCCGGCCGGGTCGGCTACCTGGGCCACGAGCCCCTGCTCTACCGGGAGCTGAGCGGCCGCCAGAACCTCGACTACCACGCCCGGCTGCACGGCGTCGAGGCGGACCGGGTCGTGCGGCTGCTCGAGGCGGTGGGCATGGAGCGGCGCTCCTCCGACCCCGTGCGCGAGCTCTCGCGGGGCATGGTGCAGCGGCTGGCCGCCGCGCGCGCGGTGCTGCACGACCCGCCGCTGCTGCTGCTCGACGAGCCCCGCGCCGGGCTCGACCCCGCCGCCGCCGAGCGCCTCGAGCCCCTCATCGGGCGCGCCTCGGGGCGGACCCGTGTGCTGGTGAGCCACGACGTGGCCGGCGCGCTGGACGAGGCCGACGTGGTCCTGCGGCTGCGGCGCGGGCGTCCCGCGGCCGAGGACGAGGAGCTCTACCGGTGATCCGTGCCGCGAGGGCGATCCTCCGCAAGGACCTGCTCATCGAATGGCGGACCAAGGAGCTCGTGCCCGCGATGACGCTGTTCACCCTCACCGTCTACGTGCTCTTCCACTTCGGGCTCGACCGCGACTCGCTAGACGGAGAGCTGGCCTCCGGGGTGCTCTGGGTGACGCTCCTGCTCGCCGCCGTGATCGGGGTGTCGCGCCTGTTCGCAGCCGAGCGCGAGCAGGGCGGCATCGAGGGCCTGCTGCTTGCGCCGGTGGACCGGACCGCCCTGTTCGTGGCCAAGGCGGCGGGACTGTTCGCCATGCTGGCGGCCGTCGAGCTGGTGGCGCTGCCGGCCTTCGCCCTGCTGCTGCTCGGCCCCGGCCTGGGCGGCACGCTGCCCGAGCTGCTCGCGATCCTGCTGCTCGGGAACCTCGCGATCGCCTCGGTGGGCGCGCTCGTGGCCGCGCTGGCCGCCGAGACGCGCGCCCGCGAGCTGATCGTGCCGCTCCTCCTGCTGCCGCTGCTGGTGCCGGTCCTGATCGCGTGCGCCCAGGCCACCGAGCCGTTCCTGCGCCAGGACCAGGGCCCCGAGGACCTCGGCCGCTGGCTGGCGCTGCTCACTCTTTACGATGTGGTGTTCGTGCTTCTCTCGCTTGCCGTCTTCGACTTCCTGCTCGAGGACTGATGTACTCGAAGGGCTTCAGGCCGCTGGCCGCGGCCACCGTCGTGTCGATGGCGACGGCGATGGCGCTCGTCTTCTTCTACGCCCCGCTGGACGCCGACCAGGGCTTCGTCCAGAAGATCTTCTACGTGCACGTGCCGATGGCGATCGTGGCCCTCGGCGGCTTCGTGGCCGGCGGCGTGATGGCGATCCGCCACCTGCGCTCCGGCGACCCCTCCTGGGACCTGCGCTCGTACGTGTGCATCCACCTCTCGGTCATCCTCGGGGTCGGCGTGCTGGCCACTGGCGCGATCTGGGCCAAGGCGTCGTGGGGCCACTGGTGGGTCTGGGACGAACCGGTGCTGGTCTCGTTCCTCGTGGTCTTCCTGCTCTACTGCGTCTACTACCCGCTGCGCTTCTCGATCGAGGACCCCGAGCGCCAGGCGCGCTACTCCTCGGTCTTCGCGGTCGCCGCCGGCGCTTTCGTGCCGCTCAACTTCGTCGCCGTGCGGCTGGCCGAGGCCTACACCCACCCGCGCGTCCTGTCCCAGACGGGCGGCAGCCTGCCCGGCGACATGCGCCTCACGTTCCTGGTCTCGCTGCTGGCGATGACGCTCCTGTTCGTGACGCTGTGGAAGCTCGAGCTGACGGCCAAGCACGCGTCGATGCAGCTGAAGAAGCTGCGGAGGAGGCTCGATGCCCGCGTTGCCGCTTGACGAGGCGGGCAAGTACGTGGCCGGCGCCTACGCGGTGTTCCTGACCCTGGTCCTCGTCTACGTGGCGATCATCGGAGCCAAGATCGCCCGCATCGAGCGCCAGATCTCGGCGCTGGTCGCGGAGGAGGACGACGAATGACCGGCGAGCTGCTCGCGCTCGGGGCCTCCCACAAGACCGCTCCGCTGCCGCTGCGCGAGCGGTTGGCGCTGCCCGCCGGGCGGGCGAGCCGCGTGCTCGGAGAGCTCACCGAGCACGAGGCCGTACACGAGGCCGTCGCCCTCTTCACCTGCAACCGCACGGAGCTCTACCTGGTGACCGCGGACGCCGTCGAGGCGGAGAACGCCACGCTCGCGATCCTCTCCCGCCAGGCCGGCCTGCGCCCCACGGAGCTGCTCGGCTCGCTCTACTCGCTGCGCGGGCGCGAGACCGTGGAGCACCTGTTCGCGGTCACGGCCGGGCTCGACTCGATGATCGTCGGCGAGGCCGAGATCCAGGGCCAGGTCAAGCGCGCCTACGAGATGGCGCTGGTCGAGGGCGTGAGCGGCCCGGTGTCGAACCGCCTGTTCCGCGACGCGCTCGCGGCGGGCAAGCGCGTGCGCACGGAGACCGGGATCGGCCGCTCGAACGTCTCGGTGCCCACGGTGGCCGTGCAGCTGGCCGCCGAGTTCCTGGGCGACCTGCGCGACCGCCGCGTGCTCGTGATCGGGGCCGGCGAGAACGCCGAGCTGACCGCCCGCGCCCTGCGCGACCGCGGCGTGGACACGCTGTTCGTGGCCAACCGCCGCTACGACCGCGCGCTGGGCCTCGCCCAGCGCTTCGGCGGCCGCGCCGTGACCTTCGAGGACATGCCGCGCGAGCTCGAGGCGGTGGACATCGTGGTCACCTCGACCGGCGCTCCGCACCAGATCGTCGGTCGGGAGGAGCTCGAGTTCGTGGCCGCCTCGCGCATGGGCCGGCCGCTGGTGATGATCGACCTCGCCGTGCCGCGCGACATCGAGCCGAGCGTTCGCGACTGCCCCGGCATCGCGCTCTACGACATGGACGACCTCCAGCGCGCGGTCGCCCGCAACCTGGACGCGCGTGAGGCCGAGGCCGCCGAGGGACGGGTGCTGGTGGGTGAGGAGGTCGCGCGCTTCGAGGAGTGGATGGCGAGCCTCGACGTGGTGCCCACGATCTCCGCGCTCCGGCGCCACGCGAACGAGGTCGTCGAGCAGGTGCTACGAGAGAACGAGTCGCGCTGGGAGTCGCTGTCGCCGGCGGATCGCGAGCGGGTGGAGGTGCTCGCCCGAGCCGTCGTCTCGCGGCTGCTGCACGAGCCGACGGCGCGGCTCAAGGACCGGTCGTCCTACGGCCACCTGCACACGATCCGGGAGCTCTTCGGGCTGGAGGCGGAGGGGACCGTGGACGCCGAGGTCGTACCGCTCCGTGATCAGGCTCGGCACGCGCGGTAGCGCACTCGCGCTGGCGCAGGCGCAATCCATCGCCGATCGCCTGCCCTCCGCCCGCCTGGTGCCGATCGCGACCTCCGGGGACCGCGCCCTGCGGGGTGACCCCTCCGGGCCCACCCCTCGGCGGGACAGCGACAAGTCGCGCTTCGTGAAGGAGATCGAGGAGGCGCTCCTGGCCGGCGAGGTGGATCTCGCCGTGCACTCCGCGAAGGACGTGCCGGGCGAGCTGCCGGCGGGGCTGTCGATCGTGGGGGTGCCGGAGCGGGCCGACCCGCTCGACGCGCTGTGCGGGGCGGCGTCGCTCTCCTCGCTGGCCGAGGGCGCCGTGGTCGGGACGAGCAGCGTCCGGCGGCGCTCGCAGCTCCTCGCTCGCCGTCCCGATCTCGACGTACGGCAGCTGCGCGGGAACGTCGACACCCGCTTGCGGCGGCTTCGGGAGGACGGCTTCGACGCGATCGTGCTTGCCCTGGCCGGCCTGCAGCGGCTCGACCGTGGCGACGAGGGAGTGGCCCTCGCCGAGCTGGTGCCCGCTCCCGGCCAGGGCTGCCTGGCGCTCGAGGCCCGCTCGGACGACGCGGCGACGTCCGGTTCCGCGGCGGCGCTGACCGATCGCGACGCCCTGGTCGCGCTCACCGCCGAGCGGGCCCTGGTGGCGGCGCTCGGGGCGACCTGCCACACCCCGATAGGCGCCTACGCCAGGCTCCACGGAAGGGCGCTGCACCTCACGGCGTTCGTGGGCCTGCCGGACGGGTCGCACTGGATCCGCGACGAGCTGGTCGGCGACTCGACCGACCCGGCCGCGCTCGGTCGCGAGGCGGCGGGCCGGCTCGAGGCGGCGGGCGCCCGGGAGGTGCTCGCGGAGGCCGAGGCGCTGGCCGGATAGCTTCTCCCCGGATGGTCGACGGCATCGTCTATCTCGTGGGCGCCGGGCCGGGCGATCCGGGGCTTATGACGCGGCGCTCGGTGGAGCTGATCGCCACGGCCGACGCCGTCCTCTACGACCGGCTCATCCCGCCCGGCGCGCTCGAAGGAGCGCGCCCGGACGCCGAGCTTCGCTATGTCGGCAAGGAGCCCGGCCGGGCGGCCATGGAGCAGGAGGAGCTCAACGCGCTTCTGGTCGAGCTGGGTCGGGCCGGGCAGCGGGTGGTGCGCCTCAAGGGGGGCGATCCGTTCGTGTTCGGCCGGGGCGGCGAGGAGGCGGAGGCGCTCGCCGCGGCCGGTGTCTCGTTCGAGGTGGTCCCCGGCGTGACGGCCGGCGTGGCCGCCCCCGCCTACGCCGGCATCCCGGTGACCCACCGCGACACCGCCTCCGCCGTGGCGTTCGTGACCGGTCACCAGCGAGACGACGCGAGAGCGATCCGCGCGCACTCGGCCGAGCCGAGTGCTTGCGGCACGGCCGACCTGGACTGGGAGGCGCTCGCCCGCTTCCCCGGGACGCTCGTGCTCTATATGGGCATCAGCCAGCTGCCGCAGATCGCGGAGCGCCTGATCGCGGGCCGGCGAGATCCCGCGGACCCGGCCGCGGTCGTCGAGCGCGGCACGCTCCCGGGTCAGCGAACGGTCATCGGGCCGCTCGCCGAAATCTCGAGTCGCGTGGCCGACGCCGGCCTTCGGCCGCCCGCGGTCACGGTGATCGGCCCTGTCGCCGGCCTGCGCGCCACGCTCGCCTGGCTCGAGCGACGCCCGCTGCACGGCCAGGTTGTGGCCGTCACCCGCGCCCGGGCCCAGGCCGGCGGCCTTGCCGCCACGCTGCGCGAGCTCGGCGCCGACGTGCTCGAGGCGCCCGCCATCCGGATCGAGCCGCGCGCGGTCGACCCGCCCGACCCGAGCGCCTACGACCTGATCTGCTTCACCAGCCCCAGCGGCGTGCGCCTCTTCTTCGCCGCGCTGACCGGAGACGCCCGCTCGCTGGCGCGCTCACGCGTCGCGGCCATCGGCCCCGGCACCGCAGGCGAGCTTCGGCGGCACGGCATCCGCGCCGACCTCGTGCCCGAGCGCTTCGTCGCCGAGGGCCTGCTGGAGGCGCTGCCCGACGTGCGTGGCGAGCGCGTCCTGGTGGCCCGTGCCGCGGAGGCGCGCGACGTGCTGCTGGAGGGGCTCCGCGAGCGGGGCGCGGCTGTCGATGTGCTCGCGCTGTATGACACCGTCGCCGAGCCGCTCTCCGCCGACCAGCGACGGGCAATAAGGGGTGCTTCTTATGTGACCTTCACCTCGAGCTCCACGGTTCGCTTCTTCCTGTCGGGTGGGGGCGCCGTCGCGGACGGTGCGCGCGTGGTGTCGATCGGGCCGGTCACCAGCGCAACCCTGCGCGAGCACGGCATCGAGCCGCACGTGGAGGCCGAGCGGCACGACATCGACGGCCTCGTGCGCGCGATCGTGGAGGATGTCGGCCGGTGATCGTCACCCTGCTCACCGACTACGGCCGCGACGACGACTTCGTCGGCGTCTGCCACGGCGTGATCCGCTCGATTCACCCGGACGTCCAGATCGTCGACATCAGCCACGGGATCCGCCGCTACGCGGTGCGCCAGGGCGCCCTCGTGCTCCGCAACACGCTTCCCTACATGCCGGTCGGCGTCCACGTGGCGGTGGTCGACCCGCAGGTGGGCACGGAGCGGCGCGCGATCGCGCTGCGCACCGGCGACGGGCGCATCCTGGTGGGCCCCGACAACGGGCTCCTCAGCCTGGCGTGGGAGGGCTGCGGCGGGAACGAGCTGGCCGTGGACGTCACGCGCTCCCCGCACCGGCTCGAGCCGGTGGCGGCGACCTTCCACGGGCGGGACATCTTCGCCCCCGTGGCGGCCCACCTCGCCCGCGGCGCCGAGCTGGCCGACGCGGGCGATCCGCTCGACCCGGCGGAGCTGGCGGTGGTCGACCTGCCCCAGCCGCGCAGCGAGGACGGGGCCCTGGTGGCGCACGCGCTGGTGGTCGACCGCTTCGGCAACGTCGGCCTCGACGTGGACCACGACGACACCGCCGGCACCGGCATCACACTCGGCGGCACGGTCGAGATCGAGGCCGCGGGCGAGCGCTACCTGGCCACCTATGCGCAGACCTTCGCCGACGTGCGGCCGGGCGAGCTGCTCGTCTACGAGGACGCGTACCGGACGCTCGCGGTGGCCATCAACCGCGGCGACGCCGCCGGCACGCTCGCGCTGCAGCCGGACGCCGAGGTGCGGCTGCGGCCGCGATGATCGGCCGCCCGCGCGTCCACCACCGGCTCACGGACTCGACCAACGAGCGGGCCCGCGCCCTGGCCGCGGCGGGGGCGCCGCACGGGACGCTGGTCACGGCGGACGAGCAGAGCGCGGGGCGGGGGCGGCAGGGGCGGGCGTGGGTGGCTTCGCCGGGCGCGTCGCTGCTCCTCTCCGTGGTACTGCGCGAGCTCCACGAGACCGTGCCCCTGGCGGCGGCCGTCGCGGTCTGCGAGGCGCTGCCGGTCCGCACCGCGATCAAGTGGCCGAACGACGTCTGGGTCGAGGGGCGAAAGGTCGCGGGCATTCTCGTGGAGGCACGTTCGCAGGAGGGGTGGGCGGTGCTGGGGGTTGGGGTGAACGTGTTGGACGCTCCGCAGCTCGAGGGTGTCACCGCGCTGCGCCTCGAGGGCTCGAACATCGGCAATGAAGAGGTGCTCGAGCGCTTGCTGGCGAGCCTCGATCGCTGGCTTCGGTCGCCGCTTGCCGAGGTTCTGGCGGCGTGGCGCTCTCGCGATGCGCTGCTTGGTCAGCCGGTGCGTTGGCAGAACGGCAGCGGTAAAGGGGTTGGAATCGACGATGGTGGCGCCCTCTTGGTCGAGACCGCCTCGGGCCGCGTCACGCTGGACGCGGGAGAGGTGCATCTGCTGCGCTGAGGGAGGGGGGTTCGTCACGAAGCGTCCTCTATACGGACGGAACGTGACGGACCCCTCGCCGAGGCTTGCGATCAGGCCGCGTCGCGGGCCGCGGCGCCCTCGGCC
>JBOGXS010000323.1:0-5241 GCA_050693815.1 Thermoleophilaceae bacterium
CCGCCTGGGCGGGCGCAGCGGGTGCGGCCGGCTGCTCTCGCCCCCCTCGGCCGAGCGGCTCGCCGGCTGCGCGCCGGCGGAGCTCGATGCCTGCGGCCTGGCGCCCAAGCGCTCGATCGCTCTGATCAGGGCCGCCCGGGAGGTGGCCTCGGGTCGCGCCGACCTGAGCGAGCACGAGCCCGCCTGGCGCCGCCTGCGAGCCATCCCCAACATCGGCAGCTGGACGATCGAGATGCTCGCCTTCGAGGGCCAGGGCCGCGACGACGTGCTGCCCGCGCTCGACGTGGCCTACCTCAAGCTCGTGGGCGCCGCCGCGGGCCTGGGCCGGCGCGCCACGGAGGACGAGGTGCGCGCCTTCTTCGCGCCCTACGAGGAGCACGCCGGGCTGGCCGGCATCTACGCGCTGGGCCGGCACTATCTTTAGATAGATGGCCGAGCGGATCGACAAGACAGAGCAGGAGTGGCGCGAGGAGCTCTCGCCGGAGCGCTACAACGTGCTGCGCGAGAAGGGGACGGAGCCGCCCTTCACGGGCGCCTACACCCACTCGAAGGTGGACGGTGTCTACCGCTGCGGCGCCTGCGGGAACGAGCTGTTCAGCTCCGACACCAAGTTCGACTCGGGCACGGGCTGGCCCAGCTTCACCGAGCCGGCGGTGGCCGACGCCGTGGAGCTGCACCCCGACCGCACCCTGGGGATGGTCCGCACCGAGGTCACCTGCGCCCGCTGCGGCAGCCACCTGGGCCACGTCTTCCCGGACGGCCCCGGGCCCAGCGGCGACCGCTACTGCATCAACTCGGTGGCGCTGGACCTCGACGAGCAGGGCTAGCTGGCCGCAAGCACTCGGCTCGGCCGAGTGCGCGCGGATTCGCTTCCTCCACCCAAGGGCTGAGAAAGTTCAGACCTCGGTGCCGCGCCTTTCCACCCGCCGGTAGGTTGGCTTCGAGGCGACGCTCGCCGAGACTCGAGCGGCGAGATGTCATCGTGCACAGCCACGAGGTTCGAGTTTCCCGCCAGGCCGGAGTACCTGCGGGAGGCGCGGGCCTTCGTGGACACGGCGGCGGCGGGCTTCGGTTTCGACGAGGACGCGCGTTACGACGTGAAGCTCGCCGCCACCGAGGCCCTCACCAACGCCATCCGCCATGGGTCGCGCTCCTCCCGGGACACCGTCCGGGTCACCGCGCTCGAGGGGGGTGACCGGCTCACCTTCTGCGTGGCCGACAGCGGCAGCTTCCTCCCGCGGATGGTCGACGGCGACCCCCTGCCCGAGCAGGGCCGCGGCCTCGCGTTCATCGCCCACCTGATGGACGAGGTCTGCGTCCGCACGGGCGCGCGCGGCACGGTCGTCCGCTTCTCGAAGCGCCTGCCCTGAACCGCTAGCGTTCGGGAGTGGAGGCCCATGGCCGACTCCCCCATCGCCCCCCATTCCGCGCGGCCCTCCGAGCTGAAGGAGCGCTTCGCGGCCGAGCGGCGCGGCATCGCCTTCCTGCTCTTCCGCGACGGCGGCGGCAGGCAACGCGTCGTCGAGCTGCCCAGCAGCGCGGAGCGGCTCACGGTCGGCCGCCGCGCCACCAACAACGTGGCGCTGGACTGGGACACGGAGGTCTCCCGCCTGCACGCCGAGCTCGAGCGGATCGGCGACGACTGGACGCTCGCGGACGACGGGCTTTCGCAGAACGGGTCCTTCGTGAACGGCGTGCGGCTCCAGGGCCGCCGCCGCCTGAGGGACGGCGACAGCCTGCGATTCGGCCGGACCACGGTCGTCTACTGCGCCGCCAACCGGGGCGAGTCGCTGGCGACGGTGGTGCCCGAGGACGAGCTGGCGCTCGCCGAGCTGACCGATGCCCAGCGGCGCGTGCTCGTCTCGCTCTGCCGTCCGTTCAAGGGCGCCGACCCGTTCGCCGTGCCGGCCACCAACCGGCAGATCGCCGACGAGCTCTACCTGAGCGTGGGCACGGTGAAGACCCACCTGCGCAGCCTGTTCGAGAAGCTGGGCGTCGAGCACCTGCCCCAGAACCAGAAGCGCATCCGGCTGGTCGAGCGGGCGTTCGAGACCGGGCTGGTCGCCGACGACGATCTGTAGCGGGGCGGGCGTGCCGCAAGCACTCGGCTCGGCCGAGTGCGCAGCGGACCGATCGTCGGCTCAGCCCGGCAGGGACGGGGCGAAGCCCGGCCCCAGCAGCAGCTCCGGCGGGATCCCGAGCTGGCGCAGCAGCTCCTCGATCGGGCGCGCCTCGGCCGGACCCTCGATCTGCACGGGCTCGTTCGGCTCGCTCAGCTCGATCTCGAGCGAGGCGCTTCCGCCCTCGAGCCCGCCGGCCGCGTCGCGCTCCTCCTCGGGCACCTCGAACTCGACCCCGCTGCGCACCCGGCGCCAGATGTCGTCCTCGCCGATCCAGGCCTCGAAGTCCACCTCGTCGACATAGTCGTCGACCCGGTCGACAGCGCCGGCCGGCACCGGGTCCTCGCTGCCCTCGGTGAGCTTGGCGAAGTCGCCCACCATCTGCTCCAGGTCGAGGCTGGCGCTCACCTTGGCGGTCGGCGCGCCGGCCACCTCCGCCTCGCCGTCCTCCTCGGCGTCCTCGATCCAGCCCAGCGGGTCGACGCCCGCCTCGCCGAACGTCTGCGGCTGGCCCTGATCCTGCTCCTCGATCGCCTGGCGCAGCCGCGCCCAGAGCTCCTCGCCGACCTCGTAGGTCGCGCCGCGGAACTCGATCCACGCGTTCTCCCGGGTGAGGACCACTCGCCCCGTGGCCTCCTGTCCGGCGCCGGAGGCGCGGAAGTCCACGTCCATGTCGGGCACGTCGGTCGGGCTGCCGGCCGCCTGGAAGGGACCCTCGAGCCTGAGCCGCAGCGGACCGTCGAGCTCGTCGATCCCCTCCAGCTCGAGCTCCGCGTCGAGCTTCAGCAGCCCGCTGTCCACATCGGTGGCGAAGCCCCGCTTCAGCAGCTCGGTGGCGGAGCCGGCGCCGCCGTCGCTCCCGCAGCCGGCCCCGGCCAGCACGGCCAGCGCGAGCAGCGCCGCCGCCGCGCGCCTCACAGTCCCGACCCCGGCAGCAGCCCGTTGTCGTGCGCCTCGTCGGCGTCGGGCGGCTGGTCCAGCAGGTCGTTCTCGTGCATCCAGGTGGCGAAGGCGTCCCATTCCGCCGAATCCTGCCACGCGAACGGCTTGCCTCGCGGCGGGAGAAAGAGCGGCAGGGTCACCTCGACCACGGCGCGCTGCAGCTCGGGGTCGAGGTCGGGATTGGCCTCGAGCAGCCCCTCGATCGCCTCGTCCGGATCGCGTCGGAGGTCGCGGGTGCCGCGCGAGAGCGCACCGATGAACGCGCGGATCTTGGCGGCGTCGCGCTCGAGGGCGTCCTCGTTGGCCACCAGCACCAGCTCGTCGTAGGGCGGCACCCCGGCCTCGTCCATGCGGATGATCCGCGGGCGCCGTCCGCGCAGGCGCAGCTCCGTGCCCTCGTAGTTCCAGAACGCGCCGAGCACGGCATCCACGCGTCCGGTGAGCAGCGCGGGGGTGAGGCTGAAGCCCAGGTTGCGCTCCTCCACCGAGCCGGCCGGCACGCCGGCCTCGTCCAGGATCGTGCGCAGGTAGGCCGACTGGTAGTCGATCCCGGCGGTGCCCACGGTCTTGCCGCGCAGGTGGCGCGGCCCGTCGATCTTGGCCTCCGGCAGGGAGATGATCGAGGTGAGCGGCTCGCGCACGATCGCGCCGACGCTGACGACGCTCAGCCCCTGGTCGCGGGCGCGCAGCACCTCGGGCTCGTAGGAGATGGCCAGGTCCACGCGGCCGGCCGCGACCTGCTTGATCGGGGCCGCCGGGTCCGGCGGCTGGCGGATCTCCACGTCCAGGCCGGCCTGCTCGAAGTGGCCGCCGGCCTGGGCCGCGTAGATGCCGGCGTGGTCGGCGTTGGGGAAGTAGTCGAGCATCAGCTCGACCCGCTTCGAGCCCGCCGGCTCGAGCACGTCCTCCTTCTCGCCGCAGCCGGCCGCAGCCACCGCGGCCACGCATACGAGCGCGATCGTCCAAGGCCGGAAGCAGCCGGATCGGCCGGCTGCGCACGGAATGGCTTTCATGCGAGCTTGTCCTTTCGGTTCCAGGGGCAGGCGAGCCTCTCCGCGGCCACCACCGCGAGGAAGAGGCCCACCGCCATCAGCGTGAGCAGCACGGTTCCGGCGTATACGCGCGGAGTCTGAAGCTGGTTGTTGGCGAGCAGCACCAGGCGGCCGAGCCCCTCGTCGGCGCCGGCCCACTCGCCGAAGACGGCCCCGATCACAGACACCGTCGCGGCGATCTTCAGCCCGCTGAAGAGGTAGGGCAGCGCCGCCGGCAGCTCGACCGAGACCAGGCTGCGCAGCCGCGAGGCGCCGAGGCTGCGCATCAGCTTGAGCAGCTCGGGCGGCACCGAGCGCAGGCCGTCGAGCAGGTTGACCGTAATCGGTAGGAAGCAGATCAGCGAGACGATGGCCACCTTGGGGCCGATGCCGTAGTCGAAGGCGAGCACGAAGATCGGCGCCAGCACCACGATCGGGATGGCCTGCGAGGCGACCAGCAGCGGATACGCGGCGTCGCGCAGCGGGCGCACCAGGTGCATGGCCACGGCGAGCAGCACCCCCAGCGGGACCGCCACCGCAAGGCCGAGCAGGACCTCGGACAGCGTCACGAGCGCGTTGTCGGAGAGGAGGTCGATCTCGTCGGCCAGCGCCTCGGCCGTCTCCACGGGGGAGGCCACCAGCAGGTCGTCGACCGAGTCGAGCGAGGCCACGCCCTGCCAGGCGGCCAGGAACAGGCCGAGCAGGAGCGCGGCCAGCAGCCATCTCATGCGCGCAGCGCCTCCAGCGTCTCGCGCTTGCGCGCGACGAAGGCCGGGTCGGTGGTCGAGCGCGGTCGCGGCAGGTCCACCTCGAGCTCGGCCAGCACGCGGCCCGGCCGGGGCGACAGCACGGCGACCCGGTCGGCCAGCACGAGCGCCTCCTCCACGTCATGGGTCACGAGCAGGACCGTGCGCGGCTCCGCGGCCAGCGCATCTGCCAGCCACTCCTGCATGGAGGCGCGCGTGATCGAGTCGAGCGCGCCGAAGGGCTCGTCCAGCAGGAGCACGGAGCGGCCCGGGAGGAGGGTGCGGAGGAATGCCACGCGCTGGCGCATGCCACCCGACAGCTCCGACGGCCGGGCGTGCTCGAACTCAGCCAGGCCGAAGCGCTCGAAGAGCGGCTCGGCGCGCCGGCGGGCCTCCGAGCGC
>JBOGXS010000324.1:0-17538 GCA_050693815.1 Thermoleophilaceae bacterium
CCACCGAGAGGCAGAAGAAGGCCGCCGGCTCGAGGTCGAGCGAGCGGTAGTTGTCGAACAGCGCCGGGGTGTAGAAGCCCGAGCCCGCGGCGAGCTCGGTGACGGCTTCGCCCGCGGCGGTGCGCGCGAGGCTGCCGGTGCCGCCGCCGTTGACGAAGTCGAGCTCGCCGCCGCTCGCCCGCAGCGCCTCGCGCACCGCGGCGATGATCCGCGGGAGCCGGTCGCGGATCTCGTGCAGCGAGGCGGCCTGCATCGCCCGGATCGCGAGGCTGCGCAGCGGCCGGCCGGGGATCCGGTCACCGACGCCGGCGATCTGGCCCTCATACGCCATCAGGCCGGCGAGCCGGGTGCCGGGCCGGGCCTCGGTCTCCGCGGCCATCCGCCGCGCCCGCTCGGGATCGTGAACCGGCGATCGCTTCGGCCCGATCCGGGCCAGGCGCCCCCCGAGCGGCCACCAGCCGGCGTCGATGTCGAGGCAGACGCGGACCCGCGCCGGGCCGCCGCCGATCGCGCCCTCGATCAGATCGAGGTGCGGACGGTCGTCGACCATCAGCACCGGCGCGCGGGCGGGACTCTCGGCGGCGAGCACGGCGACCGCGCCGATCGCCCGGCGGTCGACCGAGGGGTAGGCGACGACGAGGTCGTCGAAGCCGTTGGCGGCGAGGTGCAGCGCCTCGGGGACGGTGAACGCGAGCACGCCGCGGAAGCCCGGGTCGAGCTCGAGGATCCGGCGCAGGACGGCGACCGAGCGCACCGACTTCGACGCCACCCGGATCGGCAGGCCTCCGGCCTGCTCGAGCATCCTCTGGCCGTTGCGGCGCAGCGCGTCGAGGTCGACGAACGCGAACGGGGGCGTGACCGTGGCCAGGATCGCGTCGTAGCGCTCGCGCAGGGTCTCGCGGTCGATCGCGTGCTCGGTGCCCACCGGCGGGCAGTATCCAGCACTCTAGAATCGAGCCGACGCCCCGGAGAGGTGGCCGAGTGGCTGAAGGCACTCGCCTGCTAAGCGAGTAGGGGGCGCAAGCTCTCTCGCGGGTTCGAATCCCGCCCTCTCCGCTCTCGATGAGCAGGCTTGGGAAAGGACCGCTCGTGGCGGTCGCCGCGTGTCTGGTCGCGGCGATCGTGGTGGTGGTGGAGACGGGCGTAGGACATCCCCCTGCGGATGCCACCTTGGGCCCCGACGGCGTTTCCTCCGGTGCGGTGGGTCAGGCCGTGCATCCTCCGGGGGACGTCCCGCGTCCGCGCCTCGAGCTCGACGCTCCCGATGACGCGTATCCCGTGGTCTGGGTCAGGGACGGACACCGGGTGGAGGTTCGGACGGAGCCCGGCGGCGGGAGGCTGGTCGAGCGAGCCGGGAAGCGGACCGAGTTCGGGTCGCCGACGGTGTTCGGGGTCATCCGCGACGAGGGCCGCTGGGCTGCGGTCAGCACGCCCAAGGTCGCCAACGGCGAGCTCGGCTGGGTCCGGCTCGACCCGCGCCGCCTGCGCGCGGGCTGGGTGCGGACCTCGATCGTCATCGACCTCTCGGAGCGCCGCGCCGAGCTTCGCAAGGGGGACCGCAGCATGCGCAGCTTCGCGGTCACGGTCGGCGCTTCGGGGTCCGATACACCGACGGGCCGCTATGCCGTCACCGACACCTTCCGCGGCGACCTCAATCCCGCCTACGGCTGCTGCGCGGTCGCGATCAGCGCCAACCAGCCGCACCTGCCGTCGGGATGGCTTGGCGGCAGCCGGATCGCGATCCACGGGACCAGCGGTCCGCTCGGCCTCGCCGCCTCGAACGGCTGCGTCCGCGCCGCCGACGAAGACGTCAGCGCGCTCGTCGACCGCGCGTACCTCGGCACCCCGGTCTTCATCCGCGGTTAGAGTCGTTTCAGCCGCTCGAGAAAGGAGCCTTGCAATGGAAGCGCAGACCCACGAGGACACCACCCGCGTCTACACCAGCGCCGACCGGGAGTGGATCCCGATCCCGCTCGTCCCCAAGGGGGAGGGGTTCGTCAAGGTGATCAACGTCGACGAGGAGCGCGGCGTGGTCGTGTTCAAGTTCAAGTTCGGTCCGGGATCCGAGCTCCCGCGCCACACCCACAAGTGCCATGCGATCGCCTACACGATCTCGGGCGAGTGGGAGTACGAGGGGCTGAAGCTCCCCGAGGGCGCCGTCGCCTACGAGCCGGTCGAGAGCGATCACACCCCGTCGAGCGAGCCGGGCGCCGAGCTGGTCGTCGTGCTCACCAGCGAGACGGATCAGTTCCTCGTCAACCACATGCCCGACGGCACCGACATCCCCTTCGACCTCGCGTTCTTCAAGCAGCTCGAGACGCTGAGGACCAAGGAGCAGGTCGAGGAGCTGGTCGCCGCGAAGACGGGCGGGAACGGAGCCGCGTAGCGAGCGGCAGCCGGCCGCGCGCATGGCGAAGCGAAAGCGAGCGCGCAGGGAGCGCCGGCCGCCGGCGACCGTCGACTACTCCGACCCCGAGGGAAACGTCCTCACCCTGCGCGAGGCGCTCAGCCCGGGGACGATCGCGAAGATCGGCGAGCCGCCCGCCCGGGCGGCGGCATCGGCCGAGGACGCCTGGCGGCGGCGCGGCGAGCTGCTGTTCGAGCGGCTCGCGGTGCGCTGGGAGATCGCCGGCCTGCCGCTGACCGACCAGGCGATGCTGCTCGGGCGCTACCGGATGGCCGACGGCGAGACCCAGCGCTGGGTGCGCCAGACGATCGCCCGCCACCTCGAGCTACACATCCCCGAGCTTTCCGGCGACCGATGACCTTTCTGCGCCCGCCGGCCCGTCGCTGCTAGCGTTCGGGTGCAGGGCCGGTCAAAGAGACCGGCGAATCAGTGCCAGCGCTCCTCGTCCAGGTCTCGCAGCCTCCGTGGTTCGCAGCACAAACAGACACACACCATGGAGGATCAATGCCTACTGGAACCGTGAAGTGGTTCAACGACGAGAAGGGCTTCGGCTTCATCACTCCCGATGATGGGGAGCGGGACCTGTTCGTTCACTACAGCGGAATCGACGGCCAGGGCTTCAAGTCGCTCGCCGAGAACTCCAAGGTGGAGTACGAGGAGGAGGCCGGCGAGAAGGGACCGAAGGCGGTGAACGTCCGCCTCATCTGAGGCGAATCCCGGTCGTGCCCAAGGAGGAGAAGATCGAGATGGAGGGTGAGATCGCAGAGGCCCTCCCGAACACGATGTTCAGAGTCAAGCTCGACAACGGGCACGAGGTCCTCGGACACATCTCCGGCAAGATGCGGAGGCACTACATCCGCATCCTGCCGGGGGACCGGGTGAAGATCGAGCTGTCGCCGTACGACCTGGATCGGGGCCGCATCACGTACCGCTACAAGTAGGCCCAAGTCAAGGGTAGGAGAGCGCAACTCGGCCGCGAACCGAGTGTTGGAACCCCGGTCATGAAGCGTTCCCTCCTGCTCATTCCCGTCCTGGCGGCGTGCCTCGGGCTGCCGTCCACCTCCGCGGCGCGCATCGTCGAGCTCGGCTCGGGCGCCGACGCCGCGAACCCGAGCTGCCCGGAGGACCCATGCGAGGCCGCGGTACGCGTGACCGCGCTGCAGGGCCGGTCCGCCGGCGGGCGCAAGAACCCGTACTACATCCGCCGCGACGGCTACATCGTCGCCTTCACCGTCCGGCTCGCGAAGCCCACGGCCGAGCAGGTCGACTTCTTCAACGACAACTTCGGCTCGCCCGCCCAGGTGCGCCTGTCGGTGATGCGGAGGGGCAAGAAGCGCAGGAACCGCCTCAACTACCGCCTGCTGCGCCATTCCGACCTGTTCCGGGTCGACCGCTACCTCGGCTCGAACCCCACCTTCGTGCTCGACGAGCCGCTGCGGGTGAAGAAGACCAACTGGATCGCCATCACGGTGCCCACCTGGGCGCCGATCTTCGCCAACAACCTGGGCCGGTCGGACTGGTGGCGCTCCTCGCGGGCCAGGAACAGCTGCGACCCGCCCCGCAGCCTGCGCCAGTTCGCCCTGGAGGACCTGCGCGAGGTGAACACCTTTGGCTGCACCTACAGCGGCGCGCGGTTGCTCTACACCGCCACCTACATCCCGGATCCGAAGCGGACCGACGACTGATGGCAGCCGGGGGCTCGCGCCCCCAAGCCGCAAGCACTCGGCTCGGCCGAGTGCGCGCGGATCCGATTCGTCCCGCTGATTCCTGGCCGGCGTGTGCCGCACCGCCTCTTCCCGCAGCGACCCGACCGCGCTAGCATCGGGGCGTGACCACCGAGGGGTGGATCTTCATGGTCGGCTTTCGGGTCTTCGACGTCGGCCTGTTGATCGTGTGGCTGATCTGGTTCTTCCGGCTGCGCGACGACGAGGACGACTCGAAGGGCGACGACGGCGGCGGGGGCGAGGGCCCCGAGCCGCGCCCCGGCAGGGACGGCCCGGGCGGGGACGGAATCCGGCTGCCGCTGGGCCGCTGGGGTCCGGGACGCGGCCGCGACCGCTCCCACGGCGGACCGCAGCACCCGGGGCGCCGCCGCGGAGCGGAGCCGCCGATCAGGACCCCGCTGCCGTCACGCGTGCGCCGGCCACGCTCGCCGGTGCCTACGCACCACCACTAGCCGGCCAGGAATCAGCGGGGGTCCGGGGCGCGAGCCCCCGGTCCCGCACCACCACTAGCCGGCGCGGCGGCGAGGGGGGTCCCTCACATTTGTCGACCTATGGGCGACAAACGTGCCGGACCCCCAAGGCCCGGGCCGCCTGGGTGCCGCAGTCGACGCCGGCAGGACCCAGGCGCTAAAGGCGAACGCTCACCCGCAGGCCCCCGGGTTCTCCTCGCAGAACTCCTCGAAGCGCTCGGCCGGGCTGTCTGGCGGCGGAGGCGTGTCGCTCTCGGGGCTGTCCGGCGGAGGCTCCGGAGCAGGGGCGGGGGTGGGGGTCGGCTCCGGCTCGGGCTCGGGCGCGGGAGCCGGGGCAGTGGCCTCCGGCTCGGGCTCCGGCTCCGGCTCGGGGCCCGCCTCCGGGTCGGTTTCCGGCACCGTGAGCTCGGGCAGCGCGGGGGAGGGGTCGGCTGCGGGCTCGTCGTCGCCGCCGCAGCCCACGGCGAGGCTCGCGGTCACCGACGCGACCAGGACGAGCGATACGATCCGCGCGCACCCGGCCGAGCCGGGTGCTTGCGGCCAGGCGCGAATCAGCGCTCGACGGCCGGAAGCCGCCGGCCGCAGTGCGGGCAGTCGTTCAGGTCCTTCTGGACGAGCTGCTCGAGCGAGCACCCGCACATCCTCAGGTTCTCGACCGTGTAGGGCAGGTCGCTGGGCGAGGGCGCCATCGGCAGCACCGCGCCCACCACCTGGAGCTCCTCGCCGGTGTCGCGGTCCACGTAGCGCATGCCGGGCTCGACCTCGCGGATGATCTCGCGGTCCGAGCGCGCACGCAGGCGATACTTCTGACGGCCGGGCATGGAAGCGCGGAAGGATAGATGAAGGTCCTGATAGCTAACAGCTGATGAAGGTCCTGATAGCTCACGGATACCTGCTGCGAGGCACCGGCAGCAACATCTACAACGCCAGCCTGGCGCGCGCCCTGGCCCGGCTCGGGCACGAGGTGCACCTGGTCTGCCAGGAGCGCGACTGGGACGCCCCCGAGGGGGTGACGGTGCACAACCCAGACATCGGTCGGATCCTGCCGGTGTACGTGGCGGACCGCTACGACGGCTTCGACGCCAAGCCGTATCCGGAGCTGACCGACGCGGAGCTCGAGCGCTACCTCGAGGCCAACGTCGAGGCGGTCCGGGCCGCGCCCCCCTGCGACGTGGCCCTCGCAAATCACCTGATCATGGCCCCCGCGGTCCTCGCCCGGGCCCTCCCCGACGGCACTCCCTACGCAGTCAAGATCCACGGCAGTGCGCTGGAGTACACGGTGCGCCCGCACCGGAAGCGCTTCGTGCCGTATGCGCTCGAGGGCGTGCGGGGCGCGGCCGGGGTGCTGGTCGGCTCCCGCCACACGGCCGAGAGCCTGTGGCAGGTGCTCGGGGAGGAGCGGGGGCTGCCCGAGCGCACGCGCCTGGGCCCGCCCGGCGTGGACGTGCACGCGTTCCGGCTGGGCAGCGCCGATCTCGACGGCCTGGCCGACCGCCTGGAGGAGGGCGAGGCGGCCACCTGGGGAGGCGAGCGCGGAGCGGCCGAGGCGCTGCGCACGCTCCGACCGGGGCACGACCGGATCGTCGGCTACGTGGGCAAGCTGATCGTGTCGAAGGGGATCGACCTGCTGCTCGCCGCATGGCCGCTGGTGGTGGGCAGCGTGCCGGACGCCCGCCTCGTGGTGGTGGGCTTCGGCACCTACCGGGAGGCGCTGGGGCGCTTCGTGGAGGGGCTGCGCCGGCGCGATCGAGGCGACCTGCTCGAGATCGCCGCGCGCGGCCGCGAGCTCGAGGGCGGGCCGCCCGGCGCGCTGCGCCACCTGCGTGCCTTCCTGGAGCGGGCCGGCGAGGACTGGCTCGCGGCTGCTCCCGCCGCGGCGGCGCGGATCCACTTCACCGGCCGCCTGGAGCACGACGACCTGCCCGCGCTGCTGGCCGGCTGCGAGGCAGTGGTGATGCCGAGCACCTTCCCGGAGGCCTTCGGGATGGTGGCCGCCGAGGCGGCGGCGTGCGGCGCGCTTCCGCTGTCGGCCGGCCACTCCGGGATGGCCGAGGTCACGGCCACGCTCGCGCCGGCGCTGCCGGAGCGGATGCGGACGCTGCTCTCCTTCGAGGTCGGGCCGCGGGCGGTCGACCAGATCGCGAGCAAGCTGCTCGCGTGGCTGGCGCTGGACCCGGCCGAGCGGGAGGGCGCGCGGGCCGCGCTGGCGGCCGAGGCCGCTCGCCGCTACTCGTGGGAGAGCGTGGCCGAAGGGGTGCTCGCGGCGGGGGCGGGGCGCTTGGGTAGTCTTCGCGCCCCGTGAGCCTCGCCCGGAGCACGCCGTGCCGCAAGCACTCGGCTCGGCCGAGTGCGCGCGGATCGCTCTCCTTATCTGTGACCGCTGCCCTGGCACTCGCAGCCGCCGTGCTGGCGCTCGCCGCCTGCGGCCGCGAGGAGGCCGACCTCTCGAACGGCAAGGCGCTGTTCACCGAGCGCTGCGGCTCCTGCCACAGCCTCGACCGGGCCGGAACCCAGGGCCGCACCGGCCCCGATCTCGACGCCGCCTTCCGCGCCGCCTTGGCCGACGGCGAGGGCCGCGAGACCGTCGAGGGGGTAGTCCACCAGCAGATCCTCAACCCGCGCGCAAGCAGCATCATGCCTGCAGAGCTGGTCAAGGGCGCGAACGCCCGCGACGTGGCCGCCTACGTCGCCTTCGCCGCCGCCCGCCCTGGCGAGGACCAGGGCGCGCTGGCCCAGGCCGGCCTGGCCGGGGCGCGCACCGGGGATCAGATCTTCACCGCGGCGGGATGCGGGGCCTGCCACACGCTCGCGAAGGCGAACTCGTCCGGCACCATCGGTCCGAGCCTGGACGAGCTGGCCCAGTCGGCCGCCCAGCAGGACGGGGCGCCGGAGGACTACGTGGGCGAGTCGCTGATCGACCCCGACGCCGTGACCGTCGAGGGATTCAACCCCGGGGTGATGCCCTCCTACGAGGGCCGCCTCACCGACGAGCAGCTGCAGACGCTCGTGGAGTACCTCCTGGAAGGGGGCTAGTACCAGTAGCCGGCGCCGGCAGGCCCCAGCGCGACCGCAGGGACCGCAGGCGGGCGTCGATCAGCGGTCGGTGCGGGTCGTCGCCCGGTGCCCGCCGCAGGTACTCCGCCATGGCCGGAGGATCGTCGCGCCCCGCCTCGTTTCGCAGCCATCCCCACAGGTGCTCCAGCGGGCCGTGCATCACGGCCCGGCGCAGCGCCCCTTCGAGCTCGTGACGCGCCTGCTCGATGCGAGGCGCCTCCGACTCCACCAGCAACGGCCCGCGGTAGCGCCGAAGCGCCCGGCCGAGCTCGCCGGCGGCGAGGAGCCGCTCGACCTCGAGGAAGTCCGCCTTCACGTCCGCGACGAGCCGGTAGGGCTTCGCCGCCAGCCAGGGCCCGAGCAGCTTGCGCAGGCGCGACATCTCGGCGCGCGTGGTGATCCGGTTGCCGTGCTCGCCATACAGGTACAGCGTCAGCTGCTCGGCGCTCAGCCCGTCCGGGTGCATGGCCAGCAACGCGAGTATCTCCGCGCGGCGAAGGCTCAGCTCGAACGCGTCCGCTTTCCCGAGTCGGGCGCTGAGGGCGTGTCGCCCGAGCAGGCGCAGCAGCAGCGGCGTGGTCCCCGGCCCCGCTTGGCGCACCGCCTCCCGGAGCACCCAGCCGCCGCGTCCGTCCAGGGCCTCCGCCACCGCCTGGCGTCCGCTCGGCAGCGTCAGCGGGCCGCCCTCGGGCGGAACCTGAACGACGCCCTCGGCCCATCCGGCAGGCTGGGCGATCAGGACGCGCCCGTCGGCGGCCACGAGCGCGCTCGCGTCATGGCCGGGACGAGCCGTGCGCTCGGCGTAGAGCCGGCGCAGCCGCTCGTCCTCGACCGCCTGCTGGAAGCGCAGCACGTTCTCGGCCATCGCGGCGGCCGCCATCACCAGCGCGAGGCTGTGCGGGTGCGCCGTGCGCATCGGGCCGCTGAGGTCGACGATCCCGAGCAGCTCGCCGGTGACCGGGTCGTGGATCGGCGCCGCCGAGCACCACCAGCGATGTTGCTCGGGCAGGAAGTGCTCGGCCGAGAAGATCTGCACGGCGTGGTCGATCGCCAGCGCCGTGCCGATCGCGTTCGTGCCGGCGCTGTCCTCGGTCCACAGCATGCCCTCGCCGAAAGTGATGCGATCGGCCTGGTGCTTGACACGTGTGTGGCCCTCCATCCACAGCACGCGCCCGGCGGCGTCGCAGACGACCACGACGTGCTCGGCGTCCTCCGCGAGCGCGCCGAGGCAGCGCCTCAGCACCGGCATGACCTCGCTCAGGCGCGAACTCGCGCGGATGTCCTCGAGGCCGCGCGAGTCGAACGCCGCTCGGGGATGGAGCTCCTCCGGGTCGAGCCCGGCGCCCGCCATGCGCGCCCACGACCGCTCGATCACCGGGCGCACGCATCGCGGGGCGCGCCCGCAGCTCATCGCTGTCTCCCAGGAGCGCCGCAACAGCCGAGCGTGCGCTCGAACGTCCGTGCCGGCGTCGATCGCGATGAACGGGTCTCGCATTCCCTTCCTCGCCCGGAGTCTATGGCCCGGGCAACCCTTTTGCAGCCTCGGCGCCGTAGCGTTCGCGGGGTGTCGCCGGACAGCTGCGTGGGGATCGTCGCCAACCCGGCCTCCGGCCGGGACATCCGCCGGCTGGTCGCGGGAGCGTCGGTGTTCGGGAACGCCGACAAGGCCGGCATGGTGCTGCGCGTGCTGGCCGGGCTCGGCGCCGGCGGCGTCCGGCGGGCGCTCATGATGCCCGCCTCCGACGGGCTCTTTGCCGCGCTCGAGCGCCAGCTGAACGCCCACGCGAGCGCCGAGCGCCGCCTTCCCCGAGATGCGCGAGGCCACGGTGGCCGGCCTCGCGTCCGGCCTGGTCGCGACCGGTCGGGCGGGCGACGGAGCGCTGCGGCGCGAGGTGGCGCTCGCGGTCGAGCTCGGCGGCGCCGAGCCGGACCTGGCCCTCGTCGACGTCGCCATGAGCAGCGAGAGCTTCGTAGGCGCCCGCGCGTTGTGGCGCGGCTCCGGGGTCAGCGAGCTCTTCGTCTGCTTCGCCAATCCCAGCGCCGTCGGCTTCTCGTCGGTCGCCGGACTGCTGCATCCGCTTCGGCGTGGCAGCGGACGCGCGCTTCACGTGCGCCTCACGGACGACCTCTCCCGAGCGGAGGTCGTCCTGCGCGTGCCGCTCGCCCCCGGGCTGCTGGCGCCGGTCGGCGTCGCCGGATTCCACACGGTCGAGCTCGGCGAGGCGATCGCGGCGGCGCCGGCGGCGGGCTGTCTGGCGCTCGACGGGGAGCGGGAGATCGAGCGGCGCCCCGCCGATCGCGTGGTCGTCCGCCTGGTGCCCGGCCCGCTGACGGTCGACGTCGACGCCGTGATGCGCCACGCGGCGCGCGTGAAGGCAACCCGTCTGCAACCCCCCTGGGCGTAACCTGAGCCTGCGCAGCCGGCCGAGCCGGCTGCTTCGGGCCACGTCCGGTCCGAATCCTGGCCATCGTCAGCAGGAGGAGAGTCGATGCCGACCGTTGCCCCCCCTGAGGTTGGGGAGCTCACCAAGGAGCAGCTGCTCGAGGCCTATCGCGTGATGCGCACGATCCGCGAGTTCGAGGAGCGGCTGCACGTCGAGTTCGCGACCGGGGATATCCCCGGGTTCGTGCATCTGTACGCGGGCGAGGAAGCCATCGCCGCGGGGGTGTGCGCGCACCTGGGGCCCGACGACTACGTGGCCAGCACCCATCGCGGGCACGGGCACGCGATCGCCAAGGGCTGCAGCGTCAAGGCGATGATGGCCGAGATCTACGGCAAGCAGAGTGGCCTGTGTCACGGCAAGGGCGGCTCGATGCACATCGCCGACCTGAGCCTGGGCATGCTGGGCGCGAACGGGATCGTGGGTGGCGGCCCGCCGCTCGTGTGCGGCGTCGGGTTGACGGCGCGGGTGAACAAGACCGACCAGGTGGCGGTGTCGTTCACGGGCGACGGCGGCTCGAACCAGGGCACCTTCCTGGAGAGCCTCAACCTGGCGGCCTGCTGGAACCTGCCCTGCGTGTTCGTGATCGAGGACAACGGCTATGCAGAGTCCACGCCGCCCGCGTTTCACCAGGCGGGGGTCGACGTGGCCAAGCGGGCGGACGGCTTCGGCCTGCCGGGCGTGGAGCTGGACGGCTTCGATTTCTTCGCGGTGCACGAGGCCGCGGGCGAGGCCGTGCGACGGGCGCGCTCGGGCGCCGGGGCGTCGCTTCTGGTGTGCAAGGTAATGCGCTACTTCGGGCACTTCGAGGGCGATCAGCAGACCTATCGCGGCGCGGACGAGGTAAAGGAGCTGCGCCGATCGCGCGACTGCCTGGACGCCTTCGCCCGCCGCGTGACCGAGTCCGGCGCGGTCGAGCAGGCTGAGCTGAGCGAGATCGACGAGGCGGCGCGGACGCTGGTGGACGAGGCGGTGAGCGAGGCCAAAGCGGCCCCCGACCCGGCCGCCGACGAGCTCGTCACCGACGTCTACGTCAAGTACTGAGGGAGGGGAGCACGATGGCTCGCGAGATCACCTATCAGACGGCTGTCAACGAGGCGCTCGCCCAGGAGATGAAGCGCGACCCGACCGTCGTCGTGTTCGGCGAGGACGTGGCGGGCGGGATGGACGCTCCCGGCGAGGACGACGCCTGGGGCGGCGTGCTGGGCGTGACCAAGGGCCTCTACCACCAGTTCCCCGGGCGGGTGATCGACACACCGATCTCGGAGTCCGCCTACGTCGGCGCGGCGGCCGGCGCCGCCGCGAGCGGCCTGCGGCCGGTGGCGGAGCTGATGTTCGTGGACTTCATGGGCGTCTGCCTCGACCAGATCTACAACCAGGCGGCCAAGTTCCGCTACATGTTCGGCGGCAAGGCGAAGACGCCCATGGTCATCAGGACGATGTGGGGAGCGGGCATCCGGGCGGCGTCCCAGCACTCGCAGGCGCTCTACCCGATCTTCACGCACATCCCCGGGCTCAAGGTGGCGGTCCCGGCGACCCCCTACGACGCCAAGGGGCTGCTGATCGGGGCGATCCGTGACGACGACCCGGTCATCTTCTTCGAGAACAAGGTGCTCTACGAGACCAAGGGCGACGTGCCCGAGGAGCCCTATGCGCTGCCGCTCGGCGAGGCCAACATCGTGCGCGAGGGCTCGGACGTGACGGTCGTCGCGCTCGGGCGCATGGTGCTGTTCGCGCAACAGGCGGCCGAGGCGCTCGAGGAGGACGGCATCAGCTGCGAGATCGTCGACCCGCGCACCACCTCGCCGCTCGACGAGGACACGATCCTCGAGAGCGTCGAGCAGACGGGCCGCCTGGTGGTGGTCGACGAGGCCAACCCGCGCTGCGGGATGGCCTGCGACATCGCCGCGCGCGTGGCGCAGGAGGCGTTCGCTGACCTCAAGGCGGCGCCGCGCATGGTGACCGCGCCGCACACGCCGGTGCCGTTCAGCCCGGTGCTCGAGGACGCCTACGTTCCGACCGCGGAGTCGATCGCGGCGGCGGTGCGCGAGACCGCCGGCTCCGGGGCGCCCGCCCCCGCATGAGCGACGCCGTCGAGAAGCTGGGCATGCCCAAATGGGGCCTGTCCATGACCGAGGGCACGCTGCTTGCGTGGCTGGTCGAGGAGGGCGCCGAGCTGGCCGTGGGCGACGAGGTCGCCGAGGTCGAGACGGAGAAGATCAACGGCGTGGTCGAGTCGCCCGTGGCGGGTATCCTGCGGCGCCGGGTGGCGGCGGTCGGCGACGTCGTCCCGGTGGGGGGACTGCTCGGGGCGATCGCCGACGCCTCGGTGCCGGACGCGGACGTCGAGCGCTTCGTGGACGAGTTCCAGGCAAGCTTCGTGCCAGAGGAGGCCGAGGAGGCCGGGCCCGCGCCGGAGAAGGTGGCGGTCGAGGCCGGCACGCTGCGCTTCCTGCGCCAGGGCGAGGGCGGCGAGCCGCTGCTGTTGCTGCACGGCTTCGGCGGCGACCTGAACAACTGGCTGTTCACAGCTCCCGCGCTCGCGGCCGAGCGGACCGTCTACGCGCTCGATCTCCCCGGCCACGGCGGCTCGACGAAGGACGTCGGCCCCGGCGACCTCGACTTCCTCGTCGGCGCGGCACGGCAGTTCCTCGACGCGCAGGAGCTGGAACGCGTCCACCTCGTGGGCCACTCGCTCGGCGGGCTGATCGCCGCCCGGCTCGCGCTCGATGCGCCCGAGCGGATCGCATCGCTCACGCTCGTGGCCGGCGCCGGGCTCGGCGACGAGATAAACGGCGACTACATCGACGGGTTCATCGCCGCGGAGCGCCGGCGCGAGCTGAAGCCGGCGCTCGAGCTGCTGTTCGCCGATCGCGCCCTGGTCACGCGCAAGCTCGTCGACGACGTGCTCGCCTACAAGCGCATCGACGGGGTCGACGAGGCCCTGCGCGCGATCGCCGGCAACCTGTTCGACGAGGGCCGCCAACGCGTGGTCATCGCCGACCGCCTCGCCGAACTGACCGTTCCGCTGCTGGTGGTGTGGGGCAGCGACGACCGGATCATCCCGGTCGGACACGCCGAGCAGGCGCCGGAAGCCGCTCAGATCCACGTGCTCGACGGCCAGGGACACTCGCCGCACATGGAGGTCGCGGGCGACTTCAACCGCATCACGGAGGGATTCCTGGCCGGGGCGCGGGTGGGTTGACGACAGGCAAAGGAGAGTGAATGCTCATCCCCAAGGACATGATCGTCGAGCGGCTGCGAGCACGAGGCGACTTCGACGGCGCGGAGCGAGCCGACCGGGAGCTCGGCGAGAAGGTCGACACCGAGCGCGACACCGAGCTGCTGTCGCGTCTCGGCGTCGATCCCCGGCAACTGGACGAGGAGTTTCGGGGGCAGGCGCCGGGGGTCGGCTGACGAGCATCGCCCCGCGCCCGATCGGGTAGGACTCCGCTAGCGACAAGGAGGAGAGGATGGACACGAGCAAGGTCTTCGAGTTTCCCGTCAAGGAGCACTGGCGCCAGCCGCGCTGCCTGCTGGGTCCCGGCGCATGGGAGATGGCCGGACCCGAGGCCGCCGAGATGGGGCTCAAGCACGTGCTGTTCGTGACCTCCGGGCTGGCCGGCACGGGCATCGTCGACGAGGTCGAGCGCAACTTCACCGACGCCGGCGTGGCCGTGACCGTCTACGACAAGGTCGAGTCGAACCCCAAGGACTACAACGTCATGGACGCCCACCAGCGCTTCGCCGAGGAGGAGTGCGACGGGTTCGTCTCGCTCGGTGGGGGCAGCTCGCATGACACCGCCAAGGGCGCGCGCATCGTGGCCGCCCACGACGGGCGCAACACGAACGAGTTCTCGGGCGTGAACATGTCCGAGAAGCTCGACAACCCTCCTCAGATCGCGATCAACACCACCAACGGGACCGGCTCCGAGACCACGCCGGCATACGTCGTCACCGACACGACGTCCGACAACGCGCCGTACAAGTGGGTCGGCTTCGACCGGGCGGCCACGACCACGCTCGCGGTCAACGACCCGACGCTGATGATGACCCAGCCGGCCGAGTACGTCGCCTACACGGGCTTCGACACGCTCGCCCACGCGTCGGAGGCCTATGTCAGCCGCGTCGAGTACGTGGGCGCGATGCCGCAGGCCTGGATGGCCGTGCAGCTGGTCGAGGACAACCTGCGCGAGGCCTACGCCAGCCCGCACAACATGAAGGCGATGAGCAACATGATGTGGGCCCAGTACATGGCCGCCCAGGCGTTCTCGTCGGCCCTGCTTGGGATCATCCACTCCCTCTCGCACGCGGTCTGCGCCTACTACGACGTGCACCACGGCCTCAACAACGGCGTCGGGATCGCGCGCGTGTGGACCTACAACCTCCCGGCGGCTCCGGAGCGTTTCGCGGAGCTCGGGGACGCCATGCACGCGACCACGCCGGGGATGAGCCGCGCCCAGCGCGCCGACGCGGCGGTCGAGGCGGTCGTCCGGCTCGCGCGCGACTGCGGCATCCCGGAGAACTGGCAGAGCGCCCCGGACTACCCGAAGTCGCGCCTCGGGAAGGGCTGGTACGAGAAGATGCCGACCGAGATCGAGCCCGACGGCGGCCTGCTCGACAAGATGGCGGCCCACATGTTCAACGACCTCTGCACGCCGGCCAACCCGCGCAACGTCACGCAGGCGACGTGCAAGGAGATCCTGCGCGACTGCGCGTTCGACAGCATGGACAGCAAGGCCGGGCTGCCGCTCGACGGCCGGCCGACGCACGGCGGCACAGGGGCCACCGTGCCGCGGCTGGGCGCGGAGGAGACGCCCCCGGGCGCGGTCGCCGGGAGCGAAAGCTGAGCGGCACGGCGTCACAGAACGGGCCCGCCTTCGAGGACATCGACGACGTCCGCCGGCGGCTGGCCGACCAGCGCTACGTGTGCGACCGCAGCGTCGCCACGGTGGTCTTCCTCGCGACGAGGATCGGCAAGCCGGTCCTCGTCGAGGGGCCCGCCGGCGTCGGCAAGACCGAGCTCGCCAAGGTCCTGGCCGACGCGCTCGGGGCGGAGCTGATCCGCCTGCAGTGCTACGAGGGGCTCGACGAGGCCAAGGCGCTGTACGAGTGGGAGTACGGAAAGCAGCTGCTCTACACCCAGGTGCTGCGCGAGAAGATCGGCGAGCTGATCGGGCCCACGCGGGACCTGCACGAGGCCGCGACCAAGCTGCGCGGCCAGGAGGACGTGTTCTTCTCTGAGAGCTTCCTGGTCGAGCGCCCGATCCTGCGCGCGCTGCGCGCCGAGCGCAGCCCGGTGCTCCTGATCGACGAGATCGACCGGGCCGACGAGGAGTTCGAGGCGTTCCTGCTCGAGTTCCTGTCGGACTACCAGGTCTCGATCCCCGAGATCGGCACGGTCGCGGCGCGCAGCGTGCCGATCGTGGTGCTGACCAGCAACCGTTCGCGCGAGCTGAGCGAGGCGCTCAAGCGGCGCTGCCTGCACCTGCAGCTCGGCTATCCCGCGGCAGACGTGGAGCTCGAGATCGTCCGCCTGAAGGCGCCCGGCATCCGCCAGGAGCTGGCCGACGAGCTCGTGCGCACGATCCAACGCATGCGCGGGCTCGACCTCCGCAAGGCACCCAGCATCGGCGAGACGCTCGACTGGGCGCAGGCGCTCGTCGTGCTCGGCGCCGACAGCCTCACCAAGGAGCTTATCGAGGAGACCCTCAGCGTCATCATCAAGTACGACCGCGACGCGGAGAAGGCGCGGCGCGAGCTCGGCGCCGATGGCGCCGAGACCGAGGTGCCGGCGACCGGGCACCCGCACGACCACCATCACCACTGAGGGGCCGGCCGTGGACCGGGTCGTCAACGACTTCATCCGGCTCCTTCGACGTCACCGCGTGCGCGTCTCACCCGCGGAGGGCCTCGACGCGCTCGAGTCCCTGCGCCACGTCGGCCTCGGCGAGCGCGCGGGGGTGCGCGACACGCTGCGCGCGACGCTGATCAAGAGCGCGGACGACATCGAGACGTTCGAACGGCTGTTCGAACTGTTCTTCGGGCTCGAGCCGGAGCCCGCGGCGCCGGCGCGCCTACACCCGCACGTGCACGATCCGGGCGGCACCGCCACCGAGCTGCGCTTCGGCGAGGACCTCGAGGGCGAGCCCGACGAGGGCGACCACGACCACTCGCACGCGGGTCCCGAGCCGATCGACCTGCGCCGCTTCCTCGACGAGGAGCACCTGCGGCCCTCGCACGACATCCACGGCGACTCCGAGCGGCTGCGCTTGTCGGTCTTCGGCCAGCAGCTGATGCTCAACCGCAACCCCGAGGCGCTCCAGCAGGCGCTCCAGCGCGCCACCCACCAACTCCGCGTCAAGCGCGCGCGCTCGTTTCGGCCCGGCTCGGTGGCGCCCGAGACCGGGGCCGAGGAGCTGCCGATCGAGCTTCCCACGGCGGGGCTCGACGAGCTCGTCGATGAGTTGCGCGACCTCGGTGTCGACGACCGGCTCGTGCGGGCGCTCGCCGCCCAGGCCGACGACATCCTGCAGGCGCTGCCGGAGCTGCTCGAGGAGCTGATGGCCCGGCGGCGCGAGCTCTCCGGGCCCACGCTCGACGACGAGGAGCTGACGCGCCGCTCGCTGAGGCGGCTGCTCGACCTCTCGCCGGCCGACCAGCACGAGCTCGAGGCCGCGCTGCGGCGCCTCGGCCGCCAGATCCAGGGCGCCCGCGGGCGCCGGCTGCGCCGCGACCGCACGGGGCGCATCAGCGTCTCGCACACGCTGCGGCGCAACCTCGGCTACGAGGGGGTGCCGTTCGAGCCGGTCCTGCGGCGGCGGCGCGAGCAGCGACCGCGGCTGGTCGTGCTCTGCGACGTGAGCCTCTCGACGCGCAACCTGGCGCGCTTTTGGCTTCACCTCGTCTACAGCCTGCAGGACCTGTTCTCGAAGGTGCGCACCTTCGTGTTCGTGGCCGACGTGGCCGAGGTGACCCAGCTCTTCGAGGAGCGCGCGCTCGAGCACGCGGTCGAGACGATCTTCTCGGGCAGCCTGATCGACGTGGACGAGAACAGCGACTTCGGGAACGCGGCCGAGCAGCTGGCGATGGCGCATGCGCCGGCGATCAACCGCCGCACTACGGTCGTGATCCTGGGCGACGGGCGCAACAACGGCCGCCCGCCCAACGAGGCGGCGCTCGAGGAGACCGCCGCCCGCGCGCGCCAGTTGATCTGGATCACGCCCGAGCCGAAGTGGAGCTGGACGCTCGGGGGCTGCGACATGCCACGCTACGAGCAGATCTGCGACCGCGTCGAGGTCGTGCGCAACGCCGACGAGCTCGCCGCGGTCGCGGAGGGGCTCGTCTAGCCCACGTCTAGCCCGCCAGCGGCAGCAGCTCGCGAAGCAGCTCCGGCGTGGCGGCGGCCACGAGGACGTGATCGGTCCGGCGCGGGCCGGCCC
>JBOGXS010000325.1:0-7193 GCA_050693815.1 Thermoleophilaceae bacterium
GCGCCGGACGGGGCGCGCCTGCTGGCCGGCGCGCTCGCCGACCGCGCCCGCGAAGGCCTCCGGCTCGTCGAGGCCGGCGCGAGGGCCGCGCTGGCCCCGCAGCGTGGGCTCCAGGTGGCCTGGGGCGCGGCCAGGGCCCTCGCCCACACGCTCGCGCCGGCGCCCCGGGTGCCGCTCTTGAACGAGCCGATCTCGCCCCGCCGCCACCTCGCCACGCTCGGTCGGCCGCTCGACGACCTGCGCCGCGTGAAGCGCGCGTTCGGGACGACAGTGAACGACGTCCTGCTCGCGCTCGCGGCCGGCGGCGTGCGGCGCTACATGGAGCGCCGTGGAGAGCGCCCCCCGCGCATCAAGGCGATGGTCCCGGTCAACGTGCGCGGCGACGCCGGAGGCCTCGGGAACCGGATCACCTTCCTCTTCCTCGAGCTCCCCTGCGACGAGCCGGACCCGGTGCGGCGCCTCCAGGCGATCCACTCGGCCACCAGCGAGCGCAAGGACGCCGCCGAGCCCGAGGGGGCGGACGCGGTGCTTCGCCTCGTCTCCGCCGGCCCCCAGCTGATCCAGCGGGCCTTCTCCCGGCTGGCCGCGAGCCCGCTCACGTTCAACGTGGTGGTCTCGAACATCCCCGGGCCGCCGGAGACGCTCTACATGCTCGGCTGCCCGCTGCGCGAGGCCTACCCGGTCGTGCCGCTGGCCGACCGCCACGCGGTGTCGATCGGGTTCACGACCGTCGCGGGCGGCGCGTACTTCGGCCTCTACGCGGACCGCGACGCCCTACCGGACGCCGACGCACTGGCGGGCGACCTCGACGCCGAGCTGGACGAGCTGGTGGAGCGAGCCGGGGCTCCGGCGCCGGCCCGGCGGGAGCCGGCGCACGCGCACTGACGCGATGAGCTCTGGCCGGTCGGACGGTCTGTAGAGGCATGGCTTCTTCGACTCCGAGTGGAGGTGACCGCTGATGGCCAAGGTCGTCGCTGGGATCACGATGTCGGTCGACGGGTACATCACGGGGCCGAACGACGGCCCGGGCAAGGGGCTCGGCGAGGGCGGCGAGCGGCTGCACCACTGGGTGTTCGGTGGGCCCTGGACATATGCCGAGGGGCCGAGGGGCGAGCCGACCGGCGAGGACGCCGCGTGGCTGGCAGAGGTCACGTCCCGGGTCGGGGCGGTGGTCGGCGGGCGAGGCACCTATGAGGCGGCGCGACACTGGGGCGACGAGAACCCGTGGGGACTGCCGTTCTTCATCGTGACGCACCGGCCGGAGGAGGAGCCGGAGGGTGGGGAGTTCACGTTCGTGTCGGGAGTCGAGGCGGCGGTCGAGCGTGCGCTCGAGTCGGCCGGGGACAAGGACGTCCACGTCATGGGCGGAGCCGACGTCATCCGCCAGGCGCTCGAGGCGGGGATCGTCGACGAGCTGAGCATCGTCATCGCGCCGGTCGTCCTGGGCGGCGGCAAGCACCTGTTCGAGGGGTTCTCACGATCGCTGGACCTGGAGCACGTCGGGGTGCGCCAGTCGCCGTTCGCGACGTTCATCGACTACCGAGTGAAGCGATCTTGAGCTCGTCCTAGGCCTAGGCCTAGGTCGCGCCGCGCCCGCGCGCCACCGCGATCTCGCCCGTGCGCACCATCTCGATCAGGCCGAAGGGGCGGACCATCTCCTCGAATGCCTCGATCTTGTCGTCGGTGCCGGTGACCTCCACGGTCACGCTGCGCTTCGAGACGTCCACGGTCTTGCCGCGGAAGATGTCGGTGAACTGCATGACCTGGGCGCGCGAGTCGCCGTCCTGGCAGGAGATCTTGACGAGCGCCAGCTCGCGGGCCACCGTCTCCGGCGGCTCCAGGTCGCGGATCTTGATCACGTGCACGAGCTTGTGGAGCTGCTTGGTCACCTGGTCGATCGGGTGGGCGGCGCCGTCGACCGTGAGCGTGATGCGCGAGATCGACCCGTCGTCGGTGGGGCCCACCGCCAGCGAGTCGATGTTGAAGCCCCGCCGCGCGAACAGGCCGGCGATACGGGCGAGCACGCCGGGTTTGTTCTCCACCAGGATCGAAAGGACGTGCTTGCGGCCGGTGCGGATCCCGCCGCTGGCCTCGAGGTCCTCGAGGTTCAGGATCTCCTTCGTGCCGGGCTCACCCATCGGCGCTGCAAACCTTCGCATTCCGGCGTCCTCGGCCCTCGCCTTGGCCCACCAAGGCTTCGGACCTGCGTGGTTGGACTGCTCGGTTTTCGCTGCCGATGATCGTCACCCGACCATGTCTCTTGCCGCCTGACCCGCCGGGATCATCGGGTAGCAGTTCTCCTCCTTGGTCACCCGCACGTCCACGAGCACCGGGCCCTCCTCGGCCAGCGCCTCCCGGAAGGCGTCGACGAGCTCACCCCTCTCGGTCACCTGCGTGCCCCTCGCGCCGAAGGCCTCGGCCAGCTTCACCCAGTCGGGGCTTGCCCCCATCTCCACCGACGAGTAGCGCCTGTCCCAGAACAGCTCCTGCCACTGGCGCACCATGCCCAGGTAGCCGTTGTTCATCAGGAACACCTTGACCGGGATCTGCTCGGTCACGCAGGTGGCCAGCTCCTGGACGGTCATGATCAGCGAGCCGTCGCCGGCGAGGCAGACCACGTCCTGGTCGGGGCACGCGACCTTGGCCCCCATCGCCGAGGGCAGCCCGAAGCCCATCGTGCCGAGGCCGCCCGAGTTGATCCACTGGCGCGGGCGCTTGAAGCCGTAGTACTGGGCTGCCCACATCTGGTGCTGGCCCACGTCGGAGGTCACGATCGCCTCGCCGTCGGTGGCCTGGAACATCGCCTCGACCATGTACTGGGGCTTGATCTCGCCGTCGGCCGGCTCGTCGTAGCGGAGCGGGTGCTTGTCCTGCCAGCCGCGGATGCGCTGCCACCACCCCTCGAGGCGCGTCGGATCGGCCGACAGCGCGCGGTACTCGGCCGTCAGCTTGGGCAGGATGCTGCGGGCGTCGCCCACGATCGGGATGTGGGCGGGCACGTTCTTCGAGATCTCAGCCGGATCGACGTCGATGTGGATGAACTTGGCCCGCGGGGCGAACTCGGACAGCTTGCCGGTCACGCGGTCGTCGAAGCGGGCCCCGATCGCCACGATCAGGTCGGCCTCGTCCATCGCGTAGTTGGCCGTGCGCGTGCCGTGCATGCCGAGCATGCCGAGCCACTGGCCGTGGTCGGCCGCGAAGGCGCCCAGGCCCATCAGCGTGCAGGTCACGGGCAACTTGTCCGAGAGGCACAGGTCGCGGAACTCGGCCGACGCGTTCGCGTTCACCACACCGCCGCCGCCGTAGATCACCGGGCGGCGCGAGTTGGCCAGCGCCTTGGCGGCCAGGCGGACCTGCTTGGCGTTGCCCTCGGTGGTCGGCTGGTAGCCGGGTAGGTGTACCTTGCTGACCGGCTCGTAGGGGATGTCGGCGCGCGACAGGTCCTGCGGCACGTCCACCAGCACCGGGCCGGGCCGGCCGGTCGAGGCCACGTGGAAGGCCTCGTGGATCGCCTTCGGTATGTCGCGCGGGTCCTGGATCAGGATCGAGTGCTTGACGATCGGCATCGTGATGCCGGAGATGTCGGCCTCCTGGAAGCCGTCGGTGCCGATCAGCTCGGTGCGCACCTGGCCGGTGACGAACACCGTCGGCACGCTGTCCATCACGGCGTCGGCAATGGAGGTGACCAGGTTGGTGGCCCCGGGTCCGCTCGTGGCGAGCGCCACGCCGACGCGGCCGGACGCCTTGGCGTAGCCCTCGGCCGCGTGGCCGGCGCCCTGCTCGTGGCGGCACTGCACGTGGCGGATGCCGGCGTCGTAGAGCGCGTCGTAGGTCGGCAGGTTGGCGCCGCCGGGGATCCCGAACACGTGCTCGACGCCCTCGGCCTTGAGGCACTCCATGATGGCGTCGACGGCTCTCATGAGGAACGAGCAGGATAGAGCAGTCGCTGCGCGCCCGGCCAAGCCGGGCGCTTGCGCTACGGCGGGAACTCGAGATCCGCTCCGCAGCGCGTGCAGACCTGGTTGTGAAGGGGCAGGACGTGGCCGCACTCGGGGCACTCGCGCAGCGGCTCGCCGCGCTCCGAGCGAGCGAGCACGGCCGCCAGCGTGCCGATCAGCGGCAGCACCAGGCCGACCAGGAACCAGATCCAGAACGAGCTGCCCTTGAGCCGCCCGATCACGCCCGCGGACAGCCCGCAGAAGAAGGCCAGTACGACGAACTCCAAGGCCGCCTAGTCGGCGCTGCGCAGCACGCCGAACGCCCAGATGCCGGCGATCACCGCGAGCACCAGCACGGCGATCCAGGCGACCGCCGTGACGAAGCCCAGCACGACCTTGAAGAGGAGGTACGCCAGCACAAGGAGCACCGCCACCGCGATGGCCTTGCGGCCCATCTCTGAGGCCCACTCACGCATGCCTTAAGTGTGGCAGAGGACGGGGGACGAAACCGGATTTGTTTCGACTTTTCCTCGTCATGGGAGGAAAAGTCGCACCGCCTGAGCGGGTGATGGCGAGGATCGCGAGCAGGCAGCACGGCGTGGTGACCCGGGCAGAGCTGCTGGGCGCCGGCGTCACCAAGGCCGAGATCGACGCCCGGCTCGCCTCCAGCGCCCTGCTCTCCGAGTACCGCGGCGTCTACCGTGTGGGCCATCGCGCGCCCAGCGTGGAGGCCCGCTACATGGCAGCCGTCATGGCGACTGGGCCGGGCGCACTCCTCGCGGGACGGGCCGCCGGCTACCTGCTCGGCCTCGTCAAGGGCAGCCCGCCGCCGCCGACCGTCGTCACCCCCAAGCCGCGCCGCGTGAAAGGCCTGCACACGCGCGTGTGCCGCAGGCTCCAGCGGCGTGACGGGACGACCGTTCGCGGTATCCCGGTGACCACGGTCCCGTTCACCCTCGTTGCCCTCGCCGTAGAGCTGGCCCTCGAGGACCTCGCCCGAGCCTGTCACGAGGCCGGCGTTCGCTACGGCACGACGCCGAGGCAGGTGGACGCGGTCCTCACTCGCCATCCCAAGAGCCGCGGTGCGGCGAAGGTCCGCGCGGTCCTACATGGCGACGTGAAGGTGACGCTCAGCGAGCTCGAGCGTCGGTTCATCGCGCTTCTCCGCGAGCAGGGTCTCGCCCTGCCGGAGACGAACCGTCCGGCGGGCGCCCGGCGCGTCGACTGCCGCTGGCCCGAGCACCGGCTGACCGTCGAGATCGACAGCTACCGCTACCACCGCTCGCGTTACGCCTGGGAGCGGGACCGCCGCCGCGAGCGCGAGGCCCACGCCCGTGGCGACGAGTTCCGGCGCTACACGCACGGCGACGTGTTCGACGATCCGGAGCTCATGCTCGCCGAGCTGCGCGGCCTGCTGGCCACCGTTGGGGCCGGCGCGGCTCAGAGCAGGCGAGCGGGGCGCGTCGGCAGGTAGCGGTCGAGCCCCGGCAGCGGGACCGAGCACATCACCCAGCTCGGCCAGTGGACCTGGAACCCCAGCCGGCGAAGGCGGTCGAGCAGCCACCAGGAGTCCGTGGTGCAGAACACGCCGAAGGTCTCCGGCTCCTGCTGCTTGGCCACCCGGTCGAGCGCCGCCAGGACCACCGGCACCAGGTGCTCGGGCTCCTCCGCCACGGCAGGGCCGATCTCCCCGTCGAAGCTGACCCAGCACAGGGCCACGGCCTGACCGCGCCCGGCGTCGATCGTGGCGAGGCAGGTGCGGGTGCGCGCGAAGAAGTCGTGCAGCCGAGGGCGCTCGTGGCCGATCGCCGGCGGCTCGAGCCGCTTCCACTCCGTCACCGCCCGCTCGGCGGTGAGCGCGTGCACGGACGGCTCGGCCAGGTCGAGCTCCAGCGAGCGTCGCTCCTCGTACTCGTCGGCGTTGTGGCGCAGGTGCCAGTGGCCGCTCACCGGCATCACTCCGAAATCGGTGAAGAGGCTCAGGTCGGCCGGCATGCCGAGTCCGAGCACCACGCGACCCAGCTCCGGGCTGGGCGACTGGGGCCAGCAGCGCTCGAGCAGCCCGTGTCCGACCCCCTGCCCGGCGTGCGACGGCGCCACCCACAGCTCGGTGAGCTCGTCCATCGCGCCGAAGCGGGCCACGCGCGCGTAGCCGACCAGCTCGTCGCCGTCCTCGCAGATCACGAAGCAGCCGTCCGGCTGGGCGGAGATGAACTCGATCAGGGGACGCTCGCGCCGCCACTGCGCGTCCAGCTCGTCCGCCCGGCGGTGGTGGTCGGGCGGGAGCCGGCCCCACTGCCTGCTCGAGGCGTCCCAGGCCGCCTCGCCGAGCTCGAACGTGGCCCGCAGGTCGCCCGGCCCCCCGTCGCGAAAGGCGAGCGTGCTCACGGGTCCGGCTCGGTGAGAGCCGCTGGGTGGCCGAGCTGCCCGAGCTCGGCCGAGGCGCGGCCGAACAGCAGCCCCACGGCCCAGTCGAGGCCGAGCCGGACCTGGCGCGCCAGGCCGGGCATCATCATCAGGTGGTAGCTGCGGGCGGCGAACCAGGCGGGGAAGCCGCGCAGCCGCAGCCCCAGCACCGTGGCCACGGCCTTGTGCCGGCCCATGTCCACGAAGACGCCGAGCGTGCGGTAGCGAAACGGCCGCGCACGCCGGCCGCGCATGGTGGCGGCCACGTTCTCCGCCACCCTGCGTCCCTGGCGGATCGCGTGCTGGCAGGTGGGCGGCGATGGCGCCCTGCGGCGCTTGGCCGGGTCGGGCACGGCGGCGGCGTCGCCGATCGCCCAGACGTCCTCGCGACCGCTCACTCGCATGGTGGCGTCCACCTGGATCCGGCCGCCTCCGTCGAGTGGCAGCCCGAGCTCGCCCACGACCGGCGCGGGCTTCACGCCCGCGGTCCAGCAGAGCAGGCGCGTGGGGATGCGCTCGCCGGTGGACAGGGTGGCCGACCGCTCGTCCATCTCGTCCAGCATCGTCTCGGTGCGGATCTCCATCCCGCGGCCGCGCAGCTCGCGCGTGGCGAACTCGGCGAGGCTTCGGGGGATCTCCATCATGACCCGGTCGCGGGCCTCCACCAGCACGAAGCGCGTGCCGGCCATGCGGCAGCGCGGGTAGCGCTCGATCACGTCGGTCACGTAGTCCTGCAGCTCGGCGATCCCCTCGAGCCCGGCGTAGCCGGCGCCCACGAACACGAACGTCAGGTACTCGCGCCGGGCCTCGTCGTCGGGCATCGACTCCGCGATCTCGAGGTTCAGCAGC
>JBOGXS010000326.1:0-2763 GCA_050693815.1 Thermoleophilaceae bacterium
GGCGCAGACCGGGAAGTGCCAGCCCGGGGAGCCGGTCGCGGAGCCTGCGGCGCGGTCGCGCCGGGGCGCCCGAGCGCTCCTTCGCCTCGCGCTCCACCACGTCCATCAGCGACGCCTTCACGCGCCGCGGCGCCTCGAACTGCTCGACGGAGCGGGGCAGCGCGTCGGCCGCCGGACGCAGCCGCTCGATCTCGTCGCGGCACTCGTGGCAGCCGGCCATGTGGCGCTCGAAGGCCTGGCGCTCGAGGTCGGTCAGCGCCCCGAGCAGGTACGCGCCGATCTCCTCCTGGTAGCTCGTGTGCCCGCGCGCGGTCATGCGAAGCCCCCCGCCGCGCGAGCGTCCGCCAGCGCGCGCCTCAGCTTGTCGAGCCCGAGCCGCATGCGGCCCTTGACGGTACCGATGGGCTCGTCGAGCATCTCGGCGATCTGGCTGTGGCTGAAGCCGCCGAAGTAGGCCAGCTCGATCGTGCGCCGCTGGTCGGTGGGCAGCTCGTCGAGGGCGGTACGCACGCTCGCCGCCTCCTCGCGGCGAGCCACCTCCACCTCGGTGCGCTCGGGCGCCTCGAAGCGCTCCTCCATCCCCTCCGCCGGCTCTTGGCGGCGGTCGTGGACGGCGCCGCGGCGCAACGCGTCGATCGCCCGGTTGTGCACGATCCCGAGCACCCAGGTGCGCACGCTCCCGCGCGAGCTGTCGTAGCGCATGCGGCTGCGCCAGATCGACAGAAAGGCCTCCTGGGTGGTGTCCTCGGCGGTCGCCCGGTTGCCCACCATGCGGTAGGCGAGCGAGAACGCGGCGCCGCCGTGCCGGTCGTAGATCAGCTCGAACGCCCGCGGGTTACCGTCGGCGACGAGCTGCATGACCTCCTCGTCGGCCAGGTTGCGGATGTCTGATGCCACGCCGGTCATTCTTGCGGGACGCAGGAGGGATCGGATCAGTCGCGAAGAGGACCGCGATGGAAGAGCGCTCGCCCGGGCAGGTGTACGCGCTGGTGATCGGCGCCACCCTCACCGTCGCGGGCATCCTCGGCTTCTTCTACAGCGCGAGCTTCGGCACGGGCGACGGCACCGAGCGCGACGCCGTGCTCGGCATCCTCGACGTGAACGGCTGGCACAACCTCGTCCACCTGGCCAGCGGCGTGCTCGGATTGGCCCTGGCCGGCTCGTACGACGGCGGGCGCGCCTATGCCCTCGGTCTCGGCGCCGTCTATGTGGTGGTCACGGTGCTCGGCTTCGTGGCCGGCGACGGCGAGGAGATCTTCAACCTCATCCCGATCAACACCGAGGACAACGTCCTCCACCTGCTGATCGCGCTGGCCGGCCTGGGCGCCGGGCTGGCCACGCCGGCCACGCCGCCGCCGAGCACGGTGGAGACGTCCTAGGCCGGCCAGGAATCAGCGGGTAGACCCGAATCCGCGCGCGCTCGGCCGAGCCGAGCGCTTGCGGCTGGGGGGCGCGAGCCCCCGGCTGTCATTAGCGGCGAAGCCGCTTCTCGAGGTCGTCGGCGACGTCACGCAGGCCGCGCTCCAGCGCCCGCAGCCCGGTTGACTGGCGCTTGCGCTGCTGCTGGCGCGCCCGCACCAGCACGAGGCCGCCGGCGGCCAGCCCGCCCACCACTACAGCGGCCGCAGGGCGCACCCAGTTGCGCGGGTCGCTCATCGCCGAGAGCTCCCACTCGGCCAGCTCGTCGGCCGCGGCCTCCGTCAGCTCCGACAGTCCGCGCTCCAGCCGGTCGCTCAGCCGCTCCGGCGGCTCCACCGGAGTCAGCGCCAGCCTCAGCAGGCGCTCGACGCGTTCGGCTTCACTGCTCATCTGCCAATCCCTGCTCCAGCTGCTTGATCGCCCGATGTAACAACACCTTGGTCGCCCCTTCGGAGCGGCCCAGCGCCCGTGCGATCTCGCGGTTGTCCATACCAAGCGCGAAGCGCATGATGAGAGCCTCGCGGCGGTCGTCGGGAAGCTTCGACACGCCCTCGAGCACCTCCTTCACCTCCTCGCGCTCCTGGACCACCTCCTCGGTCCCCTGGGGAGCGCTCAGCACCGCCGCATCGTCGAGCTGGGTGACGGGCCGGCGCGAGCGGTCGCGGTAGTAGTTCGCGGCCAGGTTGTGCGCGATGCGGATCAGCCACGGGCGCAGCGGGCGCCCGTCCGACTCCCGCTGAGCGCGCTCGAAGTGGCGGTAGGCCTGGAGGAAGGTCTGCTCGGTGAGGTCCTCGGCGTCGTGGTGGTTGCCGATCCGGTAGTAGGCGTATGAGTAGACATCGCGCAGGTGCGCCCGGTACAGGTCGGCGAAGTCGCGGTCGAGCCGCTGCTTGTCCTGGAGCTCCTGCACGCATCGGGGAGCCTAAGGCGTTCAGGCGGCGCGCGTGCGGCGCGCCGGCTTCGCGCTCCTCACGCTCTCGAGCCACTGCTCGGGCGAAGCCTCGCCGTCGAGCACGCGCCGCAGTCCGGTGGTCACGGGCGCTTCGATCCCCTCGCGCGCGAACGCGTCGGTGAGGAGCGGAACGGTGGCCAGCGACTCGGCCGTCTGCTGCACGGCGGCCTCCACCTGCCCCGCCGGGACGCCCGCGCCCACCAGCTCCCCCGCGCGGCGGTTGCGGCTGCCCTCGGCGATCGCGGTGGCCACCAGGTCGCCCGTGCCGGCCAGCCCGGCGAAGGTCTCGCTGCGCCCGCCGCTGGCAACGGCCAGCTCGTGGACCTCCGAGAACACCCGGCCCGCGGCGGCGCCGGCCAGGTTGGCTCCGCGGGCGGCGGCCGCGGCGGAGG
>JBOGXS010000327.1:0-12448 GCA_050693815.1 Thermoleophilaceae bacterium
CCACACCCCGAGGCACGTACTGCCGCACGTGCCAGACCGACGCGTCGTAGTCGTGCAGGTACGGCACGATCCGCTCGATCGCCTCAGGGTTCGGGGTCGAGAGGTCGATGTGGCAGCGCCAGACCCAGATCCGGGCCTTGTCCGGGACGTGCCGGCGGATGGCGGCGGGCTGCGGGTCATGGACGATGATCACGTCCCACTCGCCCTCGACCTCGGTGGCGTTGAGCGCGTTGTAGCGCTCGAAGACCTTCCACTCCTGGTCGGTCAGCGACTCCGGACTGCCCTGCAGGGCGTTGTGGAGGCGCTTGGTGGCGTTGTAGAACTCCTCCCGCCCCAGCATGATCTGCCACTCGGCCTCGATCCCGACGTCGTTCTGAAGCGGGATCAGCGTGTAGAGGATCTCCGCCACGCCGCCGCCGAACGCGGTCGCGGAGAGGTGCAGGACACGCAGGCCATGGAGCTCCTCCGCGAGGTCGCGGATCTCCTGGATGAGCGGCCTTCCGGCCAGGTGGGTGTAGTCGGCAAGGCTCTTGCTGCCGACCGAGACCGGCTGAAGCACTCGGGGAGCCTACCTACGAGCGGGAGTCGGTCAGGTACTTCACGAGCCGCGTGTGGCCGCTGCTGAAGGTGCACTCGTCGACCGTCGCCTCGATGATCGCCCGGCTCAGCTCCTGCTCCACCGCGGACACCGGCGAGCCCGACCCGTTCAGCTCCATGGCCAGGCGGTCGTCGAGCAGCTGGAACGAGAAGCTCACCCGGCTCTCGTCGTCGAGCGGGCGGCTCTCGTCCACGTAGTCGTTCGCCGCCTCCGTGATCGCCAGCTTGAGGTCGGCGACCTCCTCGGGCGAGAGCGGGGTCAGGCGGCACACGGCCGAGAGCGCCAGGCGGGCCAGCACGAGGTAGTCCGGCCGGGCGGGAATGGTGAGCGACACGTCCCGGCTGTCGGCTGTCGTCTGCGGCGCCTCCACCACGCCTGCACCCTACCCAGAATCAACGGGTCTTTCGCCAAGCTCGAGCTCGATCGTGCGCCGGTCGCCGTCGCGCAGCACCTCCAGCTCGACCTCCTCGCCCTCGTGCATCGAGCTGATCACGTCGGCCAGGTCCTCGCGGCGCGTGAGCCGGCGCCCGTTTACGGCGACGACCACGTCGCCGCCGGCGACCAGCTCGGTGGCCTGGAACTCGATCTCGTCGTCGCCGCCCTCCAGCCCGGCCTCCTCGGCGGGGCTGTCGAGCTCAACCTCCTGGATCAGCGCGCCGGTCGTGGCCTCGATGTCGAGCCGTTCCGCGAGCTGCGGCCAGATCACCATCGTGGTCACCCCGAGGTACCCGTACGCCACGCGGCCCTCTTCGCGCAGCTCGCGCAGCGAGCGGCGCACGGTGTCCACGGGGATCGCGAAGCCGACTCCCTCGCCTCCGCCCGAGGTCGACTTGATCTGGGCGTTGACTCCCAGCACTCGGCCGCGGGCGTCGAGCAGCGGCCCGCCCGAGTTGCCCGGGTTGATGGCCGCGTCGGTCTGGATGGCGTTGCCGATCTGGAAGCGGGTGAGCGACTGGATGTTGCGATCCACCGCGGAGATCACGCCGATCGAGAGCGACTGCTGCTCCCCGAAGGGACTGCCGATCGCCGCCACGGGGTCCCCGACCTCGATCTGGTCCGAGTCGCCGAGCGGGAGCGGCGTGAGGGCCAGGCCGGCGGGGTCGATCTTGAGCAGCGCCACGTCGGCGTTGGGATCGTCGCCGACGATCTCCGCGGGCACGCGGTTGCCGTCGGAGAACTCCACGAACACCTGCTCCGCGCGCTCCGCGGTCGCGCCCCGGCCGGTGGTGACCACGTGTGCGTTGGTGGCGATGTACCCCCGGCCGTCGAGCACGAAGCCCGAGCCCTGGCCGCCCTCGCCGCCGTCATCGAGCAGTCCGCCGCCGTCCTCGAAGATCGACAGGACGGTCACCACGCCGGGCGCCAGCCGCTCGTAGATCTGCTCCGGGTCGAAGCCGCCTTCGCTGCCGACGCCCTCGACCACCTCCACTCGTGTGGTGGTGACCTCGCGCGCCTGGCCGGAGGATCCCTCGTCCTCGTCGCCGCCCATGCAGCCGGGGAGCGCCAGGCCGGCCGCGGCCAAGCCCGCCGCGAAGAGCGGCCTCACTCCCCGTCCCCGTCGACCGGCAGCTCGAGCGTGAACGCCGCGCCCCGCTCTCGGGAGGCCACGTGCAGGCGCCCCTGCATGCGCTCGGCGAGCTCGCGCGCGATCGCGAGACCCAGCCCCGCGCCGCGAGCGGCGTCGCCCGTGTAGAAGCGCTCGAACACCTTGGCACGGCTGCCGTCCGGCAGCCCCGGACCCGCGTCTGCCACCGTGAGCCCGGCGGCGCCGTTGCTGCGATCTGCACTCACGGTCACGTGGGTGCCCGCCGGCGTGTGCCGGAGGGCGTTGTCGAGCAGGATACGCATGATCTGAGCCACCCGTTCCGGGTCGCAGACCGCCTCCGGGCCCTGCTCGGGCAGGCGTACGTCGAGGTCCGTGTCGTGCTCGGCGAGCGCCGGCGTGAACTCGTGCACGACGCTGCGGGCCAGCTCGGCCAGGTCGACCGGCTCGGGCTGGAGCTCGACCGAGCCGGCGTCGAGGCGCGACAGGTCGAGCAGGTCCACGGACAGCTTCTGCAGCCTCGCCACCTGCTCGGACATCGTCTCCAGGAACTCCCGCCGCGTGTCCTCGTCGAGCTCCTCGTCCTGGAGCAGCTCGACGAAGCCAGCCAGCGAGAAGATGGGAGTGCGCAGCTCGTGGGAGGCGGTGGCGATGAACTCCTTGCGCGCCACGTCGACCTGGCGCAGCTGCGACTGCATCTCGTTGAAGGTCTGCGTGAGCTGGCCGAGCTCGTCCTTCGAGTCCACCGGCAGTGGGTCGAGGAAGCTGCCGCGCGAGACCTCACCCGCCGCCAGCTCCAGCCGGCGCACGCGCCGGCCGAGGCGCCCCGCGACGACATAGCCGCCCATCAGCGCCAGCAGCAGCGCCGCCAGCGTGGCCAGCAGCACGCGGTCCCGGATGAACTCGACCGTGGCCTGGACCTCCTCGAAGTCGCGCGAGTAGAGGGCCGCGCCGGCGGGCAGGCGGTTCCCCCTCCCGTCGCGCTGGTCGCCAGGCACCGGCTGGGCCACCAAGCCGATCTCCTCACCCTGGAAGATCGTGTACCCGGTCTGCGTCCTGCCCGTGCTGACGGCGCGCCGCAGCAGGGCGTCGTCGCGCGGGAAGAAGGGCTGCTCGCGCGAGTCGACGATGAGCCTGAAGCGCAGCCCACGCCGGTCGCCCTGGCGCCCGACGGGCTTCTCCTCGACGGCGAACAGGGTGAGGTTCGCCCCGGTTCCCTCCGCCACCCGCCGCACGTCGCGCTCGACCTCGGTCCGCTCGGCGTCGCCGAGCACGAGCGGCTGGAGGTTCGCCTGCCAGAAGGGCACGATCGCCTCCAGGTCGCGCAGTCGCTGCTCCTCCAGGTTGGACTCGGGCTGGGTCACGACGGAGAAGTAGATGACCGAGCAGGCCAGCGCCGTGATGGCGAAGAAGACCAGCGCGAGCTTGTTGCGAAGCGAGCGGAGTCGCGGCCGCCCAGCCGCATGCGGCGGGGTCGGCCCGGTGCGTGCTGATTGCATCATGAGTCTCCGAAGCGGTAGCCCACTCCGCGCACCGTGAGGATCATCTCCGGGTGCTTGGGCTCCAGCTCGAGCTTCTCGCGCAGATGGCGGATGTGGACGTCGATCGTGCGCGGGTCGCGGTAGGAGGAATCGCCCCAGACGCGCTCCAGCAGCATCGTCCGGCTGAACACGCGGCCGGGGTTGCGGGCAAGGGCGGCCAGCACCTCGAACTCGACGTATGTGAGCCGGACCGACTCACCGCGCACCTCGACCTGGCGCCGCTCGAAGTCGATCTCCACGTCCGCCTGCCGGATCGGCTCCTCGAACTGCTCGTCGGGATGGGCGAGCGCGGCCCGGCGCAGCACGGCCTTCACGCGGCTGCGGAACTCGCGGACCGAGAAGGGCTTCGTGATGTAGTCGTCGGCGCCCAGCTCGAGGCCGAGCACCTTGTCGATCTCCTCGGTCTTGGCCGTGAGCATGATGATCGGGACCGTGCTGCGGGAGCGGATCTGGCGGCAGACGTCGAAGCCGTCGACCTTGGGCATCATCACGTCGAGCACGACGAGGTCGAAGTTGTCGTCGCGCAGCCGGTCGAGCGCCTCGCGCCCGTCGAGCGCGGGGACCACGTCGTAGCCCTCCTTGCGCAGCGGGTAGGTCAGCAGCTTCTGAACCGACAACTCGTCATCGACGAGCAGGATCCGGGGTGCAGAGGCCGTCACCTTCAGAATTGTAGGTTGGAACCCGTGATCGAGCCGCGGGTGTACCGAGCGGCCTTCGTGCCGGCCCTGCTGGCGCTTGTGCTGACGATGTTCTCGCTCCAGAGCCGGCCGTCGCCGCTGTCGCAGGGACTGGCTGCCGACGTGCTCTTCGACGGCCGCCTGGCCGCGATCGAGTCGGCCCGGATCGCCGAGCGCGAGCCCGACCGGCGGCCCGGCCGGCCCGGCAACCGGCGGACCGCGCAGCGCGTGGAGGAGACGCTCGATGGCCGCGGCTTCCGGGCCGACGTGCGTCATTTCGCGCACGCCGGACGGGAGCTGGTGAACGTGATCGGCCGGCGGGCCGGGAGGTCGCGGCGCCAGATCGTGATCGTGGCCGCGCGCGACGCGGCCGTGGTCCCCGAGGCCACCGGCAGCGCCGCGGACACCGCCGCGCTGCTCGAGCTCGCGCGCGTCTTCGAGGGCCGGCCGACGCGTAAGACGCTCGTGCTCGCCTCGCTGGACGGCTCGACCCTCGGCCAGGTCGGGACGGACGAGCTGCTCGCCGAGCTCCCCTCGCCGGAGCTGGTCGACGGGGTGGTCGTGATGTCGGACCTGGCCTCGCCCACGCGGCGCGGCCCGATCCTCCAGGCCTGGTCGAACGACGCGCGGCGCGCCGGCATCGGCCTGCAGCGCACGGTGTCGGACTCGATCCGCCAGGAGCTCGAGGTGGCCCCGAGCGGGTCGGGAGCGCTCGGCCAGCTGGCACGCCTCTCGTTCCCGATCGGGATCGGCGCCCAGGGGGTGCTGATCGAGGCGGGCTACGACGCGGTCCGCATCTCCGGCAGCGGCGAGCTGCCCCCGGAGGGCGACGGCCCGGTGGAGGAGATCGACGAGGACACGATCGGGGCGCTCGGCCGCGCCACGCTGCGCACCGTGACCGCGCTCGACCTTGGCGGGCGCCCGGAGCACGGGCCGGAGGGCTACGTGACGGCGGTCAGCCAGGTCATGCCGGGGTGGGTCCTCTCGCTGCTGGCCGGGACGCTGCTGCTGCCGGCGCTCGTGGCCGCCGTGGACGCGTTCGCCCGCGCGCGCCGCCGCCGCGTCGACGTGCTGCGCTGGCTGCCCTGGCTCGGAGCCTGGGTGGCTCCCTTCCTGGCCGGGCTGGCGGCCGCCCAGCTGCTCGCCCTGACAGGGGCCACGCCGACGCCGCCACCGGCGCCTGTGGCGCCGGACGTGCTGCCGCTCGACGGGCCGGCGCTGGCGGTGCTGGCCGGAGTGGCCCTGGCGATGGCGCTCGCCTTCCTGCTCGCCCGCTTCCTCGCGGCCCGGCCGGAGCCCGAGCTCCTGCGGCCCGAGGGTCCCGGCGCGGGCGTGGCCGTGGCGCTGGTGCTGACGGGGTCGTCGCTGCTCCTGTGGGTGACGAACCCGTACGCGGGGCTGCTGGTGGTGCCCGCCGCCCACCTGTGGCTGCTCGCGCTGCTGGTGGGCGGCCCGCCGCCGCGGCGCCTGCGCGCTGCGCTCCTGGCGCTCGGCGCGCTGCCTCCGCTGCTGGTCACGGCCTACTACCTGTTCGCCCTGTCGATCGACCCGCTGTCCGGCGCCTGGTACCTGCTGATGCTCGTCACAGGCGACGGCATAGGGCTCGTGACCGCGTTCGTGGGCTGCCTCATGCTGGGCGGGCTCGGCGCCGCAGGCGAGCTCATGTGGCGCTCGCCGGCGCCGCCTCCCGAGGAGCAGCGGCCGGCCGGCCCGTCGGTGCTCGGACCCGGCTCCTACGCCGGCCCGGGATCGCTGGGGGGCACGGAGTCCGCGCTGCGGAGGTAGGGAATCGCTCCGGTCCGGGCCGAGCCCGGCCCCTCGCGCACGGCCGGAATCGCTCCGGTCCGGGCCGAGCCCGGCCCCTCGCGCACGGCCGGAATCGCTCCGGTCCGGGCCGAGCCCGGCCCCTCGCGCACGGCCGGCGAGGGGGTTACCCGTGCTCGTACCCGCGCAGCCCCTCGACGGGTTGCCCGTCGGGGTCCACGAGGACGAGCCCCGTTCCGGGGAGGACCTCGCCCAGCCAGGTGACGCAAGCGGCCGCCTCCGCGGCGTCGCGGCCCTCGGGCGGGATCGTGAACAGCAGCTCGTAGTCGTCGCCTCCCGTGACGGCGTCCTCCAGGCTCACGCCCGCGGGTCGCGGTACCCGGGCCAGCGCGACACGCAGCTCGACCCGGCTGCTCAGCGCGACGTGGCCGGCGTCGGTGGCCAGGCCGTCGCTCAGGTCGATCATGGCGGTGGCCCCGGCCGCGGCCAGGGCCCGGCCCTCGTCGAGGCGGGGGAGCGGGCGCAGGTGGCGCTCCACCAGCCCGCTCGGCTCGCGCTCGCCCCGCTCGAGCAGCGCCCGGCCGGCCTCGGAGCCGCCCAGCTCGCCGGTCACGCCGACCAGGTCGCCGGGGCGGGCGCCGTCGCGGCCGACCAGCTCGTCCTCGCGCTCGGCCCAGCCGGTCACGGCAACCGACACGGTCAGCGCCGGACCGCTCACCACGTCGCCCCCGGCGATCGTCGTGCCGCTGCGCTGCGCCAGCTGCTCCATCCCCCGCACCAGCTCGAGCCCGGCCTCGAAGCCGACGGGCAGAACGAGCGCGGCGTAGGCCTCCCCGGGCGCCGCGCCCATCGCAGCGAGATCGGAGAGGGCCGTGGCGAGCGCCTTCCAGCCCACGTCGGCCGGGGAGTGGGTGGCGAGCGAGAGGTGGACGCCGTCGACGACGGTGTCGATCGAGGTCACGGCCAGCGGACGGGCCCGCACGACGGCCGCGTCGTCGCCCGGCGGGCGCACCAGCCGCCCGCTTCGATCGCGCAGCGCCGCCTCGATCTCGCGGATCAGCCGCCGTTCAGCCACACCGGCGGCCCAGGTGCTCAGTCGTCGTCGGGCGCCACGCCGCCGCCCTCGCCGCCCTCGCCCTCGACCGGTGGGGCGAGCGTCTCTTCCTCGGGCTCCACCTGCGGCGCCTCCTGAGGCGGCGACTCGTAATAGTCCGGGTCGTACTCTTGGTAGCCCGTCGAGGGCTCCGGGCCGTAGGAGTAGCCGCCGGAGGTCGAGCTGCCGGTGGTGGCGTACTCGCCGTAGAAGGGCGAGAACTGGGCCGGCTCCTGCGGGGCGGGGAAGTCGCCGCAGAAGTCGCCGTGGGCCTGCGCCATGAAGGCGTTCCAGACCGGGGCGGCGTGGGTGCCGCCCTGTGCCCCGGGCATCGCGATGCGCGAGTCGGGATAGCCGACCCAGACCGCGGCCGAGAGCTCGAGGGTGTAGCCCACGAACCAGGCGTCGGCCGACTCGTCGGTGGTGCCCGTCTTGCCGGCCGCCGGGCAGCCGTAGTCGGCCGACGTCCCCGTTCCGGACTGGATGTTCATCTGGAGGATCCTGGTCACCTCGTAGGCCTGCCCGTCGGTCATCACCCGCTTGCCCTCCGACTTGGCCAGGTTGTCGCTCGTGCCGTCGGGGAACATGACCCGCTGGATGCCGGTCGGCCGGTGGCGCACGCCGCCGGCGGCGAGCGTCGCGTAGGCGCTCGCCATCTCGAGCGTCGTGACTCCGCGCGTGAGCCCGCCGAGGCCCTCAGCCGGGTAGCAGTCGAGCTTGGTCGTGATGCCCAGCAGCTCGGCCGCCTTGCAGACCTTCTCGGGGCCGACGTCGAGGATCAGCTGGGCGAAGACGGAGTTGTCCGACTTGAGCGTCGCCGACGTCAAGCTGATGGTCCCCGCGTAGGTGTTCCCGAACGTCCTGACCTCCCAGGGCGGCGCCCCGTCGCCCACGTCGAGCGCGAGCGGCTTCGACGTGTACGAGGTGGCGTCCGGATCTACCCCCTGCAGGATCGCCGCGGTCAGGACCATCGTCTTGAAGGCCGAGCCGGGCTGGCGGTGGCCCTGGGCGGCGAGGTTGAAGCGACGCTCGCCGTAGGTGCCGCTCGAGGCCATCGCCCTGATCTTGCCGTTGGCGGGGTCGATTGCCACGATCGCCGAGCTCGGCCCGGCCGGATCGCCCCAGTACGCGTTGATCGCCTCGCGGGCCTGGTCCTGCATCGTGGGGTCGATCGTGGTGTGGATGCGCAGGCCGCCGCGGCGCACGACACCCACGCCGTAGCGCTCGATCAGCTTCTCGGTGACGTAGTCGAAGAAGTACGGCTCGCGGCGCTGCACGTAGCGCTTGCCCTGCTTGAGCCCGAGGTCCTTCTGCGCGGCCTCCTCGAACTCTGCCCGGGTGATGAAGTTGTTCTCGAGCATCTGGCGCAGCACGTCGTTGCGCCGTTCGCGCGCCGCCTGCGGGTTGCGGAACGGGTTGTACTGCGAGGGCGCCTGGGGCAGCCCGGCGAGCAGGGCCGACTCGTGCAGCTCGAGACCGCGGACGTGCTTGTCGAAGAAGGTCACCGCCGCCGCCTCGACGCCGATCGAAGTGCGGCCGTTGACGGTCCCGTAGGGCACAGAGTTGAGGTAGTTGTGGAGTATCCAGGTCTTGGAGTGCTCCTCCTCGAGCTCCGAGGCCAGCTTCGCCTCGCGGATCTTGCGGGCGAAGTTGCGCTGGGGATCTTCGATATAGAGCGCGCGAACCAGCTGCTGGGTGATCGTGGAGCCGCCCTCCACGGTCTTGCCCGACTCCAGGTTCCTGATGCCGGCGCGTACGATCGCGTTCAGGTCGACGCCCTCGTGCTTGTAGAAGCGCTCGTCCTCGATCGCCACCGTCGCCCGGCGCATGTGCACGGGGATCTTCTCCCAGGGCACCACGCGACGCAGGACGTCCGACTGGATGAAGCCGAGCTTGCTGCCGTTCGCCGCGTAGACCACCGACAGCTCGCCCTTGTCCTGCGGCTTGAGCTCGCTCAGGCCGGGCGCGCTGGCGGCGATCGCGAGCACGTAGCCGGCCACCGAGAGGATGGCGATCGCGATGACGGTGGCGATGACGGCGAGGGCCAGCAGTGCCTTGCTGCGCCCGCCGCCGCGGTGCCTCCGCCTCCTTGTCTGTCGCTGCCGATGGCTCATGGGGTCGACCTGTTGACACGATCCGCGCGCACTCGGCCGAGCCGAGCGCTTGCGGCTTAGGAGGCCTCGATCGAGGATAGACCGTGCTCGCGCAGCAGACGCAGCCAGCGCTGCCGCAGCTCGGCGGCGGCCGCGCCGCGCTCGCGCGGGGTGGGCGCCCAGGTGGTGGCGCTGAGGCGCACGCCGTCCTTGTCGGCCTCGGCCACGGCGGCGCCGATCCCCTCCTCCTCGTCGGCGATCAGCTCGATGGCCCGGTCGAGGTCGGCATCGGGCGAAAGCCAGACCGACACCTCCACCTGCACGCGCGGATCGAGGATCGTGTGGTTCTCGATCGAGCTCTGGGCCAGCCGCTCGTTGGGCACGATCAGGCGCCGCCCGTCGTCGAGGCGGATGTACGTGTAGGTGAGCTTGACGTCCTCGACCTCGCCGGTCTCCTCCTCGAAGGTCACGAGGTCGCCGATGCGGATCGGCTGCGTGATGGCCAGCATGATTCCGGCGATCGCGTTCGCGAGCGCCTGGCGCGCGGCGAAGCCGACGACGATGCCGAGCACCGCCGTGGAGGCGAGTATGCCGGCGGCCAGCCGCGTGATCGGGTCGAACAGAGACGCGGCCAGGGCGACCCCGATCAGGACGATCGCGGCGAAGGTCAGCCGGCGCACCAGCCGCAGGCGCGTGGTGGCCACCGGCGACAGGTCGCCGCCGGCGACGGCCATGCCGATCTTCTTGCCCCGCCGCGACAGCGCGCGGTCGACCAGCTCCGCCACCAGGCAGGCGACCGCGATGTAGACGCCCGCCCGGATCCAGGTGTCGACGTCGACGGCTGTGTAGAACTCGATCGGCGGCATGGCCTATGAAGCTACCCCGACGGCCGCGCGCGCAGTCTCCGCGGTACGCCGGATACCCAACCGTGCGCACTCGGCCGAGCCGAGTGCTTCCGGCCCTGCGGCATTGCGCGCCGCCTGGAGCGTGTTCTGGACCACGCGGGCGGCCGTGCTCGTGGTTGCGGTCTTCGCCGCGCTCTCCTTCGGTCCTGCGGCCGGCGGCCTCGCCGAGCGCAACGCGGCCGAGTTCGACGAGCCTGCCCTCACCGGCGCCCTGGCCGAGCCGCTGCTTGCGCCGCTGGCCCGGTGGGACGCGGCGTGGTACCTGCGCATCGCCGACTCGGGCTACGCGGGGAGCGACGTCCGGGCGGCCTTCTTCCCCCTCTACCCGCTGCTCACCTTCGCGCTAGCCCAGGCCGGCGGCGGCTCGGACGCCGCGCTGCTGGTGGCCGCGTATCTCGTGGCGCTGGCCTGCTTCCTGGCCGCGCTCTTGCTCCTCCACCGGCTCGTGTCGCTCGAGCTGGGCCGGCCTCTGGCCGGTCCCACCCTGCTGCTGCTGGCCGTCTTCCCGGCGGCGGTGTTCTTCGGCGCGCCCTACTCGGAGAGCCTGTTCCTGCTGCTGGCGGTGGGTGCCTTCTATGCCGCGCGCACGGGACGCTGGGCCTTGGCCGGGGCGGCGGCGGCCGGGGCGGCGGCCACGCGCAGCGCGGGAATCCTCCTGCTGGTCCCGCTCGCGATCCTGTGGTGGAGCTCGCGCCCGAGGCGCCTCCGTGAGGCCGCCTGGCTGCTGCTCGCCCCGCTCGGCCTGGCGGCGTACGCGACGTTCCTCGGGGTGGCCGAGGGCGACGCCTGGCGCTTCCTCGACGTCCAGGACGCCTGGTCGCGCGAGCTGGCCGTGCCGCTGGCGGGCGCGTGGGACGGGCTCTCGGCCGCCGTGGACGGCGTGCGCCAGCTGGCCTCGGGGCAGAGGGACGTCGTCTACTTCGAGCAGGCGGCCGGCGATCCGTACCGCATCGCCGCGATCAACGTGATGCTGCTCGGCTCGCTCGTCTTCGCGCTGGGGGCCCTGGTCGGGATCTTGCGGCGCCTGCCGCCCGCGTACGGGGCCTGGGTGGCCGCGTCGCTGGTGCTGCCGCTCAGCTTCCCGGTCACCCCGCAGCCGCTGATGTCGCTGCCGCGCTTCCTGGCGGTGCTGTTCCCGATCTTCATGTGGCTGGCCGTCTGGTCCGAGGAGCGCAGGGCGACGGTGCGCGTGGCCGCGGTCTCGGCGCTCGGGCTGGGCCTCTTCACGGCTCAGTTCGCGAGCTGGCACTGGATCTCGTGAGAGACGAACGCTTGCGCCCGACGGCCGTCCTCCTCGACGCGCTCGGCACGCTGGTCGAGCTACAGCCGCCTGCTCCACGTCTCCGGCGACGGCTTGCGGAGGAGGGGTTCTCGGTCTCCGAGGAGCAGGCCACGGCCGGGTTCACCGCCGAGATCTCCTACTACCTGGCGCACCACCTGGAGGGCTCGGACCGCGAGCGGCTCGACGACCTGCGTGACCGCTGCGCCACCGCCATGATGGAGGCGCTCGACCTGCCCGGGCTCGACCACGCCACCGCTCGGTGGGCGATGCTGGGCTCTCTCGAGTTCACTCCCTTCCCCGACGCGGCGGGCGCGCTCGAGGTCCTTGGCGACCGTGCGGTGGTCGTGGTGAGCAACTGGGACTGCTCGCTGCCGGACTGGCTCGAGCGCGCCGGGCTGCCCGCCCTGCCGGTGGTGACGTCCGCCGAGGTCGGGGCGGCCAAGCCCGACCCGGCCATCTTCCGGCACGCCCTCGAGGTGGTGGGCGTGGAGGCGGCGGATGCGGTACACGTGGGCGACTCGCTCGAGAACGACGTGGAGGGGGCCCGCGGCGCCGGGATCCGGCCCGTCCTCGTCCGGCGCGAAGGGGACGTGCCCCCGGGCGTGGAGGCCGTGCGGGCGCTCACCGAGGTGCTCGCCCTAGTCTGAGGGACGATGGAGAGCGCCGCTTCATCTCTGCCGCAGCCGCCGGAGCTGCCCGAGCACGCCCGCCCTCGCTGGCCGTGGTGGTACGGGCCCGTGGGCTTCCTGGCCGGGGCGGTGACCGGTCTGATCACCGCCGGCATCGCGTGGGCGGTGCTCGGCGTGGACGACCCGGGCGAGTCGCCCGAGGCGATCATCGTGGGCACGCTTCTGCTGGACGGCGCGCTGGTGGCCGTGGCGCTGCTGTTCGCGTCGTTCGTGCGGCGGCCGCGAGCGTGGCACTTCGGCCTGCGCCGCACCCCCTTCTGGCC
>JBOGXS010000328.1:0-7618 GCA_050693815.1 Thermoleophilaceae bacterium
CGCGCGATCCACGCCGAGGGCGGGATGCGCGCGCTGCTACGCCATCTCGTAGAGGAGACGGCGCGCGACGGCGGCGGGTAAGCGCCACCGTCCTGCTCTGTGGTCGCACAGCCACCCCTAGGCAGGACGGTGCAGCGATCAGGCGGCTTCGCGGAGCGCCGCCACCGACTCGTCCTTCGAGAGCCGGCGCAGCGCCTGGTCCTCCAGCTGGCGCACGCGCTCGCTCGAGAGGCCGAGGCGGCGGCCGGTCTCGCGCAGGGCCTGCGGCTCCTCGCGGTCGAGGCCGAAGCGGAGCACGATCACCGTGCGCTCGGTCTCGGGCAGCGTGCCGACGGCCTCACGCAGGGCCTCGGAGTCGAGCTCGGTGCTCACGTAGTCCTCGATCGAGGGACCGTCGCTGGCGATCAGGTCGCCGAGCGCCGTGTCGCCGTCCTCGCCCACGCCCTGGTCGAGGCTGGTCGGGCCGCGGTCGGCGCGGCGGATGTCGATCACCTCGTCCAGCGGCAGGTCCACGTGCGCGGCGATCTCCTCCTCGGTGGGCTGGCGGCCGAGCTCCACGGCGAGCTTGCGCTCGGCGTCGGAGATCTTGCGCGCCCGCGCCACGATGTGCACGGGCAGCCGCACGGTCCGGCCCGAGTTGGCCAGCCCGCGGCCGATCGCCTGACGGATCCACAGCGTCCCGTACGTCGAGAACTTGAAGCCCTTGCGCCAGTCGAACTTCTCGACCGCGCGGATCAGCCCCAGAATGCCCTCCTGGATCAGGTCGCCGAGGGGCAGGCCCTGCCCCTGGTACTTGCGCGCAACCGAGATCACGAGCCGCAGGTTCGAGTTCACCATGCGGTCCTTGGCCTCGAGGTCGCCGCGCTCGACGCGCTTGGCCAGCTCGATCTCCTCCTCGGCGGTGAGCAGCGGGTGCTTGCGCGCCTCGTTGAAGAAGAGCTGAAGCGAATCCTCCAGTTCGGGAGTGAAGGAGTGGGTCTCCGTCTCGTGGGTGCGGGTGGTGCTCGTAGTTCTCACCTTTCGGTTAGATTGTTCGACATTCATCGAAAGCATATCAAAAGGAGCGTCCGGGACACCTTTTCGGGGGTTTCCACGCGGCAAACTTCGGGGGTTTCCACGCGGCAAACCGGTCGGGTGAGGGCGTACTAACCGCTCGGGTGAGGGGGCGTAGAGTGTCGGGGCCCATGCCCGCGGGTACGAGCCCGCGGAAGACGTCTTCGGCGAAGGAGGCAGCGCATGCAGGTGACGGCTCCCGATCGAGACGACCTGAGGCGCCTGGCTGAGCTGCGACTCGACCGGCCGGTCGTCCTGAGCCTATACCTGAACCTGGATCCGCACGACTTCGCCACCCCGCCCGCCCGTGCCACCGCGGTGCGCTCGCTGCTCGACGAGGCGGAGCGTCGGCTGCGCGAGGGCGACGGCCTGTCGCACCAGGACAGGGCCGACCTCGAGGTCAGCCTGGGCCGCGCGGCGAGGCTGCTCGAGCGGGCGTTGCCGGCCGAGGGCGCCCAGGCGGTGGCCGTCTTCGCATCCGAGTCCGCCGGCCTGTTCGAGGCGATGCCGCTCCCGCGACCGGTCCCGAGCCGCGTGGCCATCGGCCAGAGGCCGCTCGTCGGTCCCCTGGCCCGGCTCGAGCGCCGCGAGCGCTGGTGCGTGGCGCTGGTGAGCCGTCGCGACGCACGCATCTTCCGCGGCGCGCCCGACGGCCTGCGCGAGATCGAGCAGATCCACGACGTGGTGTTCGGCCAGCACGACCAGGGCGGCTGGTCGCAGGCGCGCTACCAGCGCGGCATCGAGAAGGAGAAGGACGACCACCTCAGGCACACCGCCGAGGCGCTCATGAAGCACTTCAAGCGCCGCCCCTTCCAGCGCCTGATCGTGGGTGGCCCGCGCGAGGTGGCCGCGGACTTCGAGTCGAAGCTGCACGGCTACCTCTCGGAGCGCCTGGCCGGCCGGATCGAGGTCGACGTCGACAACTCGACGCCCGAGCAGGTCCTGGCCGCCGCTCAGCCGCGCTTCGACGAGCTGGAGGAGGAGCGCGAGGCCGAGGCGCTCGAGCGGGTCGGCGAGGGCAGCCGCGCCGCGGTGGGGCTCCAGGACGTGCTGCGGGCCCTCTACGAGCGGCGTGTGGCGTGCCTGATGCTGGACGAGCAGTTCGCCGCCGCAGGCACCTGCTGCCCCCAGTGCGGCTGGCTCGGGCCAGAGGGCGAGCGCAGCTGCCCGGTCGACGGCCACGAGCTCATGCCGCTCGAGGACCTGGCCGACGCCGCCATCGACCTCACCCTGCAGCAGTCGGCCGAGATCATGGCCATCCGGCACCGTCGCGAGGAGTTCGAGGAGCGCATTGGCGGGATCGCCGCGCTCTTGAGGTTCTGACGCGACCGTCCCGGGAACGGGTCAGGGAGACCCGATGAAAGGACCGAGCCGATGTCCAAGCTGCTCTTCGGCGCCGCGATCGGAGCCGCCGCCGCGTGGTTCCTCGATCCCAACGAGGGGACCCGGCGGCGCAACGTGACCCGCGACAAGGCGATGAAGTACGCCCGCCGCGGCAAGGCAGAGGCGGCGCGCCAGGCCAGCTACACCGGCCACACGATCAAGGGCAAGGCCTCCGCCGTCTCGCCCGGCACGAGCCGCGAGCCGGCCGCCGAGCGCCTCAACGACCCTGCCCTCCAGGCCAAGATCGAGAGCGAGGTCTTCCGCGATCCCGACATGCCGAAGGACCGGGTGTCGGTCAACGTCGAGGACGGGATCGCCTACCTGCGCGGCGAGGTGGACAGCCCCACGACGATCGCCCGCCTGCGCGAGGCGGCCGCCAAGGTCGACGGCGTGCGCGGCGTGGACAGCCTGCTCCACACGCCGGGGGAGCCGGCGCCCACGAAGATCTAGCCCCCGCAGGCCTGGCCCGTCCCGGCGGCGACGGGCCGTGTGTATGTTCGAGGGATGACCGACGCCGCCATCGAAGCCACCGGGCTCGTCCGCGAGTTCAAGAAGGGCCCGCGCGCGGTCGACGGGATCGACCTGCGCGTGGAGCCGGGTGAGGTGTACGGGTTCCTCGGCCCAAACGGCGCCGGCAAGTCGACCACCGTGCACGTGCTCACCACGCTGCTGCCGCCCACCTCGGGCACGGCGCGGGTGGCCGGCCACGACGTGCTCAGCGAGGGCCCGCAGGTGCGCGCCGCGATCGGCGCCGCCCTCCAGGAGGCGGCCCTCGACCCCTTCCTGAGCGGGCGCGAGCACATGAAGCTGCAGGCCGCGCTGCACGGCATGCGCGGCCAGGAGGGCCGCGAGCGCGGCGAGGAGCTGCTGGCCCGCGTTGGCCTCACCCAGGCGGCCGACCGGCGCGTGGGCGGCTACTCGGGTGGCATGAAGCGGCGCCTTGACCTCGCGCTGGCGCTCGTCCACCGGCCCCGCATCCTGTTCCTCGACGAGCCCACCACCGGCCTCGACCCGCAGAGCCGCACCGCGCTGTGGGAGGAGGTCGGCGGCCTGGCCGCGGACCGCGGGGTGACCGTGTTCCTCACCACCCAGTACCTCGAGGAGGCCGACGTCCTCGCCGACCGGGTGGGCATCATCCACAAGGGGCGGATCGTGGCCGAGGGCACGCCCGAGGAGCTCAAGGCCGAGATCGGCCGCCCCAGCGTGGAGGCCGTCCCCGCCGACGGCGACGACCTGCCTCGCCTTCGCGAGGTGCTGGCTCGCTTCGGCGAGGCCGTGACCGGGTCGCGCCAGGGCGCGTCGGTGCGGCTGTCGGGAGGCGATGCCCAGCTCGCCGAGGTGGTGCGCGCGCTCGACGCCGAGGACATCCACGTGGAGCAGCTCCAGCTGCACGCTCCCACGCTCGACGACGTGTTCCTCTCGAAGACCGGCCGCTCGCTCGAGGGCCAGGCCGAGGAGGCGGCGGCCGAGGACGACGAGGAGCCCGAGCCGAAGCAGCCGGTGGCGGCGTGACCGAGGCGCTTCGCGCGGCTCGCCGGTCGGGACTCGCGTGGCAGGTCGGCATGCTCGCCCGCCGCTCGGTGCTGCGCACGCTGCGCCAGCCGCTCATGGTCGTGCCGTCGCTGGTCTTCCCGCTGCTGCTCCTCTCCATCAACTCGAGCGGCCTGGAGTCGACCACGCGGCTGCCCGGCTTTCCCACCGACTCGTACTTCGCCTTCGCGCTCGCGATCGCCTTCGTGCAGGGCGCTCTGTTCTCGGCCAACAGCGCCGGGACGAACGTGGCCAACGACATCGAGAGCGGGTTCCTGAACCGCCTCTCGCTCACGCCGCTGCGCCGCGTGGCGCTGATGATGGGCCAGCTGGCGGGCATCCTGGCGCTAGGGCTGATCCAGGCCCTCGCGTTCGTGCTCGTCGGGGTGGTGTTCGGAGCGGGGATCGAGGCCGGGGTCGCGGGCGCGCTCGTGATCGTGGCGCTCTCGCTCACGATCTCGCTCGCGTTCGGCTGCATCGGGGCCTTCGTGGCGCTGCGCAGCGGCTCGGGCGAGGCGGTGCAGGGCGTGTTCCCGCTCTTCTTCGCCGCGCTGTTCCTGTCGTCGATGGCCTTGCCGCGGAACCTGATCGAGATCGACTGGTTCCAGACCGTCGCCACCTACAACCCCGTCTCGTACATGCTCGAGGGGATCCGCTCGCTCGTGATCACGGGCTGGGACGCCGAGGCGCTCGCGCTCGGCTTCGCCTGCGCCGGCGGGCTGGCCGCGATCGCGCTGGTGGCCGCCTCCTCGGCGCTGCGGACGAGGATGGTGCGGACGTGAGCCGCGGGGCAAGCCGCAAGCGCTCGGCTAGGCCGAGTGCGCGCGGATCGTTCTCGTCGGTTGCCTGGGCCGTGGGCTGGCGCAACGCCCACAACTGGTTCAAGAACCCGGCGATGATCGTCCCCAGCCTGCTGTTCCCGCTGTTCTTCTTCACGGCGTTCGCGGGCGGCCTCTCGCGCGTGGACTCGATCCCCGGCTTCGAGTTCGATGCCGGCTACACCACGTTCGTCTACGGCTTCGTGCTGCTCCAGGCCTCGGCCTTCGGCGGGATCTTCACCGGGTTCGCGGTGGCGCGCGATTTCGAGTCCGGCTTCTCGCGGCGGCTGATGCTGGCCGCCTCCCGCCGCGGGGGCATCGTGGCCGGCTACTGGCTGGCCGCCCTGGTGCGAGCCGTGTTCACGATCGCGGTGATCACCGCGGTGGCCCTCGTGGCGGGGCTCGCGATCGACGGCAGCGCGGTCGACCTCGTCGGCCTCTACACGCTGGCGGTCCTCGTGAACGCCGCGGCGATGCTGTTCGGGAGCGGGATCGCCATGCGGCTGCGCACGATGCAGGCCGGCCCCGCGATGCAGACCCCGGCCTTCCTGTTCCTCTTCCTCGCGCCCGTGTGGGTGCCCTACGACCTCTTGACCGGCTGGGTGCAGGCGGCGGCCTCGGTAAACCCCCTGACGCTGCTCCTGCAGGCGGGCCGCGGTTTCCTGGCCGGCGACCCGGCCGAGGTGCTGCCCGCCTTCGGGGTCGCGCTGCTGCTCGTGGCGGTGACGCTCCTCTGGGCGCGCGGCGGGCTGCGCAGCGCCGAGCGGGTGGCATAGGCTGCTTGGTCATGGCTGACGAGGTGCACGACGTGGTGGAGGGCCAAGGCTTCGCGGTGGCGAACGTCGAATCGCTCGCGGACGGGCCGGGCTTTCGCAAGGTGCGCCGGGCGCTCGGCGTGACCGCCTTCGGCGTGAACGCGATCGAGATCCCGCCCGGCTTCGAGACGGGCCGGCACTTCCACGAGGAGCAGGAGGAGCTGTACTTCGTCCACCGCGGGCTGGTCGAGATGACCTTCGGCGACGGCGCGACGCACCTGCTCGGCCCGGGCGGCCTGGCCCGCGTGGACGCGGAGACGGTGCGCAAGGTGAAGAACGTGGGCGAGGAGACCGCCGTCTACCTGGTGGCGGGGGGCAAGGGCGGCTACGTGGGCCGCGACGGCAAGCTCCCCGAGGGCGAGACGACCCGTTTCGGACCCTCCGGCCAGGGTAACTCCTAGGCATGTGGGGAACGAGCACCGTCGTAGCGGCGTTCGCGCTGGCGCTGGTCGTGATCTCGTTGGGCTTCTTCGGCGGGGCGGTGGTCGTGGCCATACCGGTCGCGTTCCTGGCCGTCGGGATCGCCGCCCTGGTCGACTTCAACCGGCGCCGCAAGCAGGCCGCCAACATCCATGACCACCGCCAGCAGGCGCGCACCGACAAGGTCGACTTCACGGAGCGCGACCGCCAGACCCTCACGGAGTAAGAGCCGGGGGCTCGCGCCCCGGACCTCCCGCTGATGCCTGGCCGGGGGCAGCCGGTCCGGATCGGCTGCTCGGGCTGGAACTACGACGACTGGCGCGGGCGCCTCTATCCCGAGGGGCTCGGCAAGCAGCGCTGGCTGACCCGCTACGCCGAGGAGTTCGACACGGTCGAGGTCAACTCGACCTTCTACCGCCTGGCCTCCCGCGACGCCGTGGCCCGCTGGGTCGAGCAGACGCCCGCCGACTTCGTGTTCGCGGCCAAGGCGAGCCGCTACCTGACGCACGTCCGGCGCCTGCGCGAGATCGGTCAGGGGATCGAGCGCTACTACGAGCGGATCGAGCCGCTCGTCGAGTCGCCGAAGCTGGGGCCGATCGTCTGGCAGCTGCCGGCCAACCTCAAGGCGGATCCGGAGCTGCTGTCGGGGGTGCTCGAGGTCCTGCCACCCGGGCGCCACTGCTTCGAGTTCCGCCACCAGAGCTGGTTCCGGCCCGAGGTGTACGACCTGCTCGGCCGGCACGGCGCGGCGCTCGTGATCGGCGATCACCCCAAGTGGCCCTTCCAGGCTCGCGAGCTGACCACCGACTGGACCCTCGTCCGCCTCCACCACGGCCGCCGCGGCCGGCGCGGCAACTACTCCGAGTCGGAGATCGAGGAGTGGGCGCGGAGGATCGCCCAGTTGCGCCGGGGCGCCGAGGTGCTCGTCTACTTCAACAACGACTGGGAGGGCTTCGCCGTCGCGAACGCCCGCTCGCTCAGGCGGCGGCTGCGGCCGTCTCCAGCCGGCTGAGCGCGCGCCGCAGCAGGCGCGACACGTGCATCTGCGAGTAGCCGATCCGCTCGCCGATCTCGCGCTGGGTCAGGTCGTGCACGAAGCGCAGCTCCAGCACCTGCCGCTCGACCCCGGGCAACGCCTTCCAGGTGCTGGCGATTGCGTCGCGGCTGTCGACCAGCTCGTAGGACTGGTCCTCGCCGCCCATCCTGTCCACTAGGGTCGCGGCCTCGTCGTCGTCGCGCGCGGTCGGCGCGTCGAGCGACGCGGCCTCGTAGCTGGCGGCGGCTTGTTGCGCCTCGAGTACCTCCTCGACAGAGCAGCCGACTGCGCGGGCCACCTCACGGGGCTTCGGCGACCGGCCAAGCTGCTTCGATAGCGCCTCCGCCGCGCGGATCACAGTGAGCGCGCGCTCCTGCAGGTCGCGCGGCACGCGCAGCGCCCAGCCCTTGTCGCGGAAGTGGCGCTTCAGCTCACCGAGGATGGTCGGTGCCGCAAAGCTCGTGAACTTTGCGCCGCGATCCGGATCGAAGCGATCGACCGCTTTGATCAGCCCGAGGCTTGCGACCTGCTGCAGGTCATCGAACGGCTCGTCCGTGTAGGTG
>JBOGXS010000329.1:0-5006 GCA_050693815.1 Thermoleophilaceae bacterium
GCTGCTGCGCGGGCGCCGCGGCCGGCTGCTCGGCGGGTGCCGGTTCGGGCGCCGGCTCCGGCGCCGGCGGAGTCTCCGCCGGTGGCGGGGCTTGCGGCGGAGTCTCCGCCGGGGGCGGCGCTTCCGGCTGCTCGGCGGAGGTCGGATCCGGAGGCGGAGCGGGCGCCGCCTGCCCCCTCGCGGACTCATCCGTAGCGCCGGCCGCGGGCTCCTCCGATGCGGACAGGGGTGCGGCGAGGGCCAGCGCGGCGATCAGCGCATAGATCGTCGTAGCCCGGGCCAGGCGAGTCATGCGGCCATCAGCCTATCTCTACGCAGCGACCGCCCGGGCGGTTCGCCTAGCTGTCGCCGTCGCCGTCGCCGTCGCCGCCGTGACCGCGTCGCACGAAGCGGAAGTCGGCGCGCTTCACGGTGCCGTCGTTCAGCTTCAGCATGAACTGGCGACAGCTCCCGGCCCAGTCGCGGTCCGTCTTCCACTGCATCACGTAGCGCTGCTTGCGCCTGCGGAAGGCGAGCTCGCGGAACCAGCGCGGGTGGCGTGCGGGCTGTCCGTCCTCGGGCTCCTCGTCGAGCTCGCAGCTCACCTCGGCCACCCTCGGCCAGCCCTCCTCGACCACCTCGAGCCCGCGGTCGCCGCCCAGCTCGAAGCGGATCGGCACCCGTCTGCCCGCCTTCAACGTGTTCACGTCCGGCCGGTTGCGAACCGGTGGCAGGAAGCCCTCGAAGTCGTAGACCACGCGGTAGGAGTGCGTGACGCTCGCCAGGTTGCCGGCCAGGTCGGCCGCGTCGACCGTGAACTCGTGCCGGCCTACCGAGCCCGTGTCCACAGGCGAGCCGTCGGGCACGTCCCCCGTGCAGCGCGCAAGCCCGGACCCGCCCGGCTCGTCGGCGCAGGAGTAATCGGCCCGCACCTCCTCCTCGAGCAGGTAGACCGCGCCGTCGAGCGGAGCGAGCAGCTCTATGCGCGGCGGAGCGCGGTCCGGGTCGACCACCGTCACCGCGTGCGTGACAGCGGCCTGGTTGCCCGCGTTGTCGCGCGCCGTGACCGTCACGCTCGCCGGACCCGCCTCCGAGGTGTCCAGCACACCGCCGTCGGGCACGGTCCCCACGCAGGAGGCGAGGCCCGAGCCGCCCTCGTCGGCGCAGGAGAAGTCCACCACGACCGCGTCGCCGCGGCCGACCAGGGCTCCGTCCGCCGGGCTATGGATCACGACGGTCGGCGGCGTGGTGTCCGGCGGCGTGCACTCCGCGCCGCTCAGGAAGATCGAGTACGCGCCGCTCCCGGCGCTCCTCCCGCTCCACCCGGCGACGGGCTCGCCGCCGCCGCTCCCGGTCGGCCCGACCAGCGAGGCGAGGTCGGGGAAGATCGGCCCGAGTGAGCTCTCGGGATCCTGGTTGTACGGCCCGACGGCTAGGAAGTAGCCTCCGGCCGCCTGCGGCGTCAGCGAGTGGCCGGCGGGGAGGACCGACTGCCGGGTGCGGTTCGCGTCGTCGTTCGCGTAGACGCCGCGGCCACCCTCGTCGAACAGGAACAGCTGCGTATCGCCGGTCGCTCCACCGATCGTGCTCGCCGAGAAGGTGCCCCCACCGGGCAGGCAGAGCCTGTACATGTCGACGTCCGCACCGCCGGCGAAGCTGCCGTCGATCCGCTCCACCCCCTCGCGGGAGAGGTCCTGCGCGGTGGCGAGGAGGTCGCCGGCGTCGCCCTGCTCGGTCGCCGCCGTGGCCGCGGGCGAGCCGCCCAGCAAAGCCAGGGCCGCCAGCGCGGTGGTGACGATGGAGTGCCTCACGGATGTCTCGCGGTCCGCGGCACGGAGGGCTCGCGGTTCGTGAATCGGGTCGGCCGCGCGCGCTCGTGAGCTGGACGGGCGTCCGCCGAACAAACGTCCGGGTATGGGCTCGCTTAGAAGACGGGCGTCTCGGTGTAGGTGCCGAACACCCGCTGCAGCGATTCGACGATCTCGCCCTCGGTGGCGTGAGCGCGCGCGCAGTCGAGCAGCGGCTCCATCAGGTTGCGGTCGCCGGCGGCGGCCTCGCGCAGGTCGGACAGGGCCGTCTCGACCCCCTCGGGGTCGCGGCCGGCGCGCACTGCCTGGACGCGGCCGATCTGCTTGCGCTCGAGCTCGGGCGGGATCCTGAGGATCTCGAGCTCGCGCTCGTCGCGCTGCTGGTAGCGGTTGACTCCGACCACGATCCGCTGCTCGCGCTCGATCTCCTCCTGCAGCCTGAAGGCGGCGTCGGCGATCTCCCGCTGGGGGTAGTTCTGCTTGATCGCCTCGACCATCCCGCCCAGCTCGTCGATCTTGGCGAAGTAGGCGTAGGCGGCCTCCTCCATCCGGTCGGTCAGGGCCTCCACGAAGTAGGAGCCTCCCAGCGGGTCGATCGTGTTCGCCACCCCGGTCTCGTGCGCGAGGATCTGCTGCGTCCGCAGGGCGAGCCGCACCGCCTCCTCGGTCGGCAGCGCCAGCGCCTCGTCGAAGCTGTTGGTGTGCAGCGACTGGGTGCCGCCCAGCACCGCCGACAGCGCCTCGGTCGCCGTCCTCACCACGTTGTTGAGCGGCTGCTGCGCCGTCAGCGACACGCCCGCCGTCTGGGTGTGGAAGCGCATCAGCATCGAGCGTTCGTCCCTGGCCCCGTACGTGTTGCGCAGCTCGCGCGCCCAGATCCGCCTGGCCGCCCGGTACTTCGCGATCTCCTCGAAGAAGTCGATGTGGGCGTTGAAGAAGAAGCTCAGCCGCGGCGCGAAGTCGTCCACGTCCATGCCGCGCTCCAGCCCGTGCTCCACGTAGGTGAACCCGTCCTTGAGCGTGAAGGCCAGCTCCTGCTGGGCCGTCGAGCCCGCCTCCCGGATGTGGTAGCCGGAGATCGAGATCGGATGCCAGCGCGGCATCCGCCTGGCGCAGAACTCGACCATGTCGGTGACCAGCCGCATGGCCGGGTCGATCGGGAAGCACCACTCCTTCTGCGCGATGTACTCCTTCAGGATGTCGGTCTGGATGGTCCCGGCCAGGCGCTCCGCGGGCACGCCCTGGCGCTCACCGGCCACCACGTAGAAGGCCAGCATCACCGCGGCGGGCGCGTTGATCGTCATCGAGGTCGAGACGTCGCCCATCGGGATCCCGACGAACAGCGTCTCCATGTCGTCCAGCGAGTCGATCGCCACCCCCTCGCGACCCACCTCGCCCACCGAGCGCGCGTGATCGGAGTCGTGACCCATCAGCGACGGCATGTCGAACGCCGTCGACAACCCCGTCTGGCCGTGGTCGAGCAGGTAGCGGAAGCGCTCGTTGGTCTCCTCCGCGGTGCCGAACCCGGCGAACTGGCGCATCGTCCACAGCCGCCCGCGGTACATCGACGGATACACCCCGCGCGTGAACGGGAACTCGCCCGGGAAGCCGATGCTCTCCGGGTCCGGGAGATCGTCCGCCGTGTACAGCGGCTCGACCGGCTCGCCGCTCAGCGTCGTGAACAGCGCATCGCGCTGAGGGGTCCGCGCGAACCGCTCGCGAAACCAGCGCTCGGCATCCGTCACCGGCCTTGAAGTGGTCGCCACGCGCTGAAGAGTATCCCGTGAGGGTTGCGGCGCCGCGGGCGGCGCAACCGCGCCGCCGCGTATCCGCCCCCGCCGCCGACGAGCGCCATCGCCAGCGCGGCGGCGCCGAACTTCAGCATCGGGCCGAGCCGGTCGAAGCGCATGATGCGCCAGCCCTCGGCGCGCGCCACCCGCTCGAGCGCCGCGTCCGGGTTCACGGCCACGGGGTGGCCGACGGCACGCATCATCGGCAGGTCGGACTCCGAGTCCGAGTAGGCGTAGGAGGCCGAGAGGTCGATCCCCTCGCGGGCGGCGATCTCGCGGATCGCCTCGGCCTTGCCCTCGCGGTAGGTGAAGGGCCCATCCGGCCTGCCCGTGTAGACCCCGTCGCGGACCTCGGAGCGCATCCCGATCCCGCCGTCCAGCACGAGCACCGCGGACAGCACCTCGGCCAGCTCCTGCGATGCGGCGGTGATCATGTACGCGGGCCTGCCCGCGTCCTGGTGGGCGTAGGCCTCGCGCAGCACCTCCTTGTAGACGAGCGGCAGGATCCCGGCAAGCACGTCGGGACCGAGCCGCTGGAGGTCGACCACGCGCTGGCCGGCGAGCGCGTCGAGGATGCGCTGGCGCAGCTCGTCGGTGCGCTGATCGGTCGAGCCCTTCAGCCGGAAGCGCAGGTTGGCCCAGACGTCGCGGGCCAGCTGGCGCCGCGACATCATCCCGTTCTTGTAGGCCGCGCGGCCGAAGTGGAGCGCGCTCGACCCCTCCATGAGGGTCTTGTCGAGGTCGAAGAAGGCCGCTCCGCGCTGAGGCGCGCCAGCCATCGCATCGCTTTGTCCTCGGTCGCTCACGTGCCGATCAGCACGCATCGCTCCCTGCGTCCGCGCGCTGCTCGGCCGGCGCGCCTCAGCTTCCGTTTACCTCGAGGATCACGGCGTCGCCCTGGCCGCCGCCCGAGCAGATCGCCGCCACGCCGAGGCCGCCGCCGCGGCGGCGCAGCTCGTTGGCGAGCGTCATCAGGATCCGCGCGCCGCTGGCGCCGATCGGGTGGCCGAGCGCCACGGCTCCGCCGTTCACGTTGACGAGCTCCTCGTCGAAGCCGAGAACCCGCGTGACGTTCAGCGCGACGGCGGCGAACGCCTCGTTCACCTCGACGATCACGGCGTCGCCCTGCCCGCCGCCCGAGCAGATCGCCGCCACGCCGAGGCCGCCGCCGCGCCGGCGCAGCTCGTTGACGAGCGTCATCAGGATTCGCGCACCGCTTGCGCCGATCGGGTGGCCGAGCGCGATCGCGCCGCCGTTCACGTTCACCTTGTCCTCGGGCACGTCGAGCATGCGGATCGAGTTCAGCGCGACCGACGCGAAGGCCTCGTTGATCTCGAACAGATCGATGTCGTCGACCGTGAGGCCGGCCTTCTCGAGCGCGAGCTCGGCCGCGTTGGCCGGGGTGCGGGCCAGGTACGGGAACTCGTCG
>JBOGXS010000330.1:0-9614 GCA_050693815.1 Thermoleophilaceae bacterium
GCGCTCACCCCGGCCGAGCGCCGAGTCGTCGACCTGGCAAGCAAAGGACTGGCCAACCGCGAGGTCGCCCAGCAGCTCTTCGTCACTAGCCGCACCGTCGAGATGCACCTCTCCGCCGCCTACGCGAAGCTCGGCATCAGCTCGCGCACGGAGCTGGCCGACGCGCTCGAGCGCCAGCGCGACCCGCGGCCCTCGATCCAGATTCCTTCGGTACCCCCCGGAAAACAACGGTAGTCGCACCCCGTTGCGCGAGCAGGGCATGCCCTCGATCGTCGTGGCATGACCTCGAGCGCCGTCCGAGCGCGCCTGGGCGCCGTCGCCGCAGTCCTCGTCGTGTCGTTGATCGCCGCGACCATCGGACTCGCGGCCACGTCCGGGACCGTGCTGGTCAAGGACGTCGAGCCCGGCCCGGGCGGCTCGTCCCCGACGTTCCTCACCGATGTCGACGGCACGCTCTTCTTCAGGGCCGACGACGGCACCCGAGGCGACGAGCTGTGGAAGTCCGACGGGACCGAGGCGGGGACCGCGCTGGTCAAGGACGTCTTCCCCGGAGGGAGCCCCGGGGTCGGGGGAGACCTCACGGACGTGGCCGGGACGCTCTTCTTCCGCGGCGAGGGCGCCACCGACGACCACGAGCTGTGGAAGTCCGACGGGACCGAGGCGGGGACCGTGCGGGTCAGGGACATCAACCCCGGCGCGAGCGGCTCGAGTCCGAGCGACCTCACCGACGTAGCCGGAACGCTCTTCCTCAACGCGTTCGACTCCACCAACGGCCAGGAGTTGTGGAAGTCCGACGGTACCGCGGCGGGGACCGTGCTGGTCAAGGACATCTTCCCCGGTGGCGGCAGCTCGGGCCCTAGCAACCTCACCGACGTCAACGGGACGCTCTTCTTCGTCGCCCTCACCGCCACCGAGGGACCGGAGCTGTGGAAGTCCGACGGAACCGAGGCGGGAACCGTTCTGGTCAAGGAGATCAACCCCCTCTCGACCCTCGGCTCGACCCCGTCGGACCTCACCGACGTCGGCGGAACGCTCTTCTTCAACGTCGACGACGGCGCCAGCGGCCGCGAGCTGTGGAAGTCCGACGGGACCGAGGCGGGGACCGTGCTGGTCAAGGACATCAACCCCTCGTTCGGCTCGGACCCGGCCGGGCTCACCGACGTCGGCGGCACCGTCTTCTTCGTTGCCGATGACGGCACCAACGGCGTCGAGCTGTGGAAGTCCGACGGCAGCGAGGCGGGGACCGTGCTGGTCAAGGACATCACGCCCGGCCCGGGCGGCCCTTTCCCGACAGAGCTCACCGACGTCTCCGGCACCCTCTTCCTCAACGCGTTCGACGCCACCAACGGGCGCGAGCTGTGGACGTCCGACGGTACCGCGGCGGGGACCACGCTGGTCAAGGACATCTTCCCCGGCTCGGCAAGCTCAGGCCCGTTCAATCTCACCACCGTCGCCGGGACGCTCTTCTTCAGCGCCAACGACGGCACCAACGGAAGCGAGCTGTGGAGCTCCGACGGTACCGCGGCGGGGACCGTGCTGGTCGAGGACATCAACCCCGGCTCGAGCAACTCGGGCTCGAGCAACCTCACCGACGTCGGCGGCACGCTCTTCTTCCGCGCCAACGACGGCACGAACGGCCTCGAGCTGTGGAAGTCCGGCGGGGCGGCGCCTGTGCCGCCCGACACCGCGATCACCTCCGGGCCCGCCGACGGCGCGGTGATCGACGATCCGACCCCGAGCTTCGGCTTCGCAGACGTCCCGGCCGGCTCCGCGACCGGGTTCGAGTGCTCGACGGACGGCGCGACATTCGCGCCCTGCAGCTCGCCGAGCACGATCGGGCCGCTCGCCGACGGCCCGCACAGCTTCGCCGTGCGGGCGTCGGGCTCCGGGGGGACCGACCCGACCCCGGCCCAGCGCAACTTCACCGTCGACGGACCAGACGAGCCCGCGCCGAACCCCGAGCCCGCGCCGAACCCCGAGCCGGCGCCGAACCCCGAGCCGGCGCCCGACCCGCCTCCTCCGCCGGGGACCTCACCGCCCCCACCGCCCGCAGCCGAGACGCTCCGCGGGCCAGCGGCGTTCACCGAGGGCACCGCCAACGACCTCTACCTCGCCTGCACGAAGCGCGATCTGCTGCTGCTCGACGTGCTGCGGTCGGGGCGTCGCCGCGTCTCTGTCACCGGTGCGGCCGATCTGCGTCTGGTCGGCCAGACCGTGAAGATCCTGCTCGACAGGAAGCGGGTGGGCAGCGCGCTGATCGCTCACGACGGCAGCTTCGCCGCACGGGTGGCCGCGCCGAGGGCCCGGCATCGCGGCCCGGCCCGCTACCAGGCCGTGACCGGCAGCACGCGCTCGCAGCGCCCGCATCTCAAGCGGCGGATGGTCGCCACCACGCTGAGGCGCAAAGGGAACAGGTTGGTGCTGCGAGGCAAGGTCACGAAGCCCTTCGCGCGGCGCCCGGCCACGATCAAGGTCGAGCGGTATCGCTCCTGCCGGCGCAGGGAGAAGACAAAGGTCAAGCGGGTCCGTCCCAACCGGCGCGGCGCGTTCGCCGTCAGCTTCCGGGTGCCCAAGGGCGCCAGCGCGGCCATCTACCGCGCCCGCACCAAGGTGGCCGCCCGCCCCGGTGGCAGGGCCATCGTCTCCACCTTCACGCTGGCGCGCGCGATCGACCTCGACTGAGAGGGTTCAGTCGTCGCCGGACGCAGCCTTGGCGGCTGCGAGGCCGGCCACCAGCACGAGCAGCACGGTGGCCGCCGCGCCCAGCTTCAGCTTGTTCTGCGCCATCTTGCGCTTTGCCACTCGCGTGGCGATCTGCCACACGAGCCAGCCCAGCACGGTGTAGCCCTTGGAGCTCATGCGGATCCCTTTCCCCGGTTGCGCAGGTTGTACGCCATCCGCGACTGCAGCGACCAGAGCTCGATGAACCCCGGGCTCGCCTGCTGGGAGAAGAGCCCGCCCGACTCGCCGAAGCCGGCCAGCTCCGGGTCGTAGAGGGCGTTCGGCGAGCGTCGCGCCACGGGCCGGCAGCCGCCTTTGTAGAGCCGCACCGTCACCTCGCCGGTGGCCTGCTCGTTCACCGCGTCCATGAACGCGTTCAGGTCGGACAGCAGCGGCTCGTACCACAGCCCCGCGTAGACGAGGTAGGCCCAGTGGCCGTCGAGCTGAGGCTTGAAGTTGTTCTGGTGGATCGTGCCGACCAGCTTCTCGAGCTCCTTGTGGGCCGTCAGGACCAGCTCGGCGGCCGGCACCTCGTACAGGTCACGCACCTTGAGCCCCACGATCCGGTCCTCGATGTGGTCGACGATCCCGACGCCGTGGCGAGCCCCGATCTCCCCGGCCCGCTCGAGCAGCTCCACGAGCCCGAGCCGCTCGCCGTTCAGGGCGACCGGGCAGCCCCGCTCGAACTCGATGCGGACGTCCTCGGGCTCGTCGGGCGCGTCCTCCGGGCGGGTGACCACCTGGAACACGTCGTCGCGCGGCGGCTCCTCGATGTCCTCGATCGGCCCTCCCTCGGACGAGCGGCCCCAGAGGTTGTCGTCGATCGAGTAGGGCGGGGTCTCCGTGCCGCCCTTGACCGGGATGCCGTGCTCGCGCGCGTAGGCGACCTCCTCCTCGCGCCCCATCTGCCAGCCCCGCACGGGGGCGATGATCTTCATCTGCGGGTCGAGCGCCACGACCGTCGACTCGATCCGCACCTGGTCGTTGCCCTTGCCGGTGCAGCCGTGCGCGACGGTGTCGCAGCCGGTGCGGCGCGCGTACTCGACCGCCAGCTTGGCGATCAGCGGCCGCCCGAGCGCGGTGAACAGCGGGTAGCCGCCGCCGTAGAGGCCGTTGGCCTTGATCGCCGGCAGCACGTACTCGCGGGCGAAGTCCTCGCGCGCGTCCACCACGTGGCAGTCGAGCGCGCCGAGGTGCAGCGCCTTGCCGCGGATCACGTCGTAGTCCTCGTCGGGCTGGCCGAGGTTGACCGTGAGCGCCACCACCTCGGCCTCGTACTCGTCCTGGATCCACTTCAGCATCACGCTGGTGTCGAGCCCGCCCGAGTAGAGCAGCAGCACGCGGCCCACCTCGGCGGGGTCGGCCTCGTAGGAGGCCGTCTTGATCAGGGTGCGGCGCTCGGTTGCCACGCGGCGCCGGAACGTAACAGGTGCAGTGCGCTCAGCCCGGACGCGCCCCGCTCGGCAGGCGCTCCCGCACCGCATCGTGAACGGCGCGGGCACGGCCAAGGGCATCCTTCACCTCGTCGACGCCGGGTAGGGACGGCTCGCCTGGATAACGGAAGCGCCAGGCGAATGGCGTTAGGTCCAGCACTGGGTCCACGACGTTTTCGAGCGAAGCGTCCAGCTCCGTGCAGGCGCGCCCCAGCTCCTCCAGCTCGTGTGTCTTGCGAAACGGCACGTCGTGCCAGTGCAAGAACGCCTTGAGCGACTTCTCAGCAGCCTGCTGTGCGTGGAAGGCGGCGGTGTCGGCTAGCGGCTCGGAGCCGGCCATCAGCACCTCGGCGGCTCGCAGATCGCGTGCGGCCTTGACGAGCCAGTCCCGCGTATCGGCGAGCCGCTCGCGGTCAGCCTCCATAGATCAGGCGACCCTCCCGCAGGATCGTCGCCGGCAGCGAGGCGGCAAGGTGCCTGCGCCGGTCGAACTCGTCGCGCGTCCAGACGAGCACGTCCTTGGCGACCCCGACTCCCCGCAGCGCCCGATAGGCGAGCTGGTCACGACGGTAGCCGGGAAGGTCGGAGTCTGCCACCACCACCATGAGGTCGTAGTCGCTATTCGGATCGGCGTCGCCTCGACCGCGAGAGCCGAACAGGTAGATCCGCTCCGGTCCGAGCGCCTCGGCGAGGCGACGCACCAGCTCGTCGAGCTTGGGATCGCCGGAATCCGTCACGCCCCAATCTTGGACCACGCCGCGGACACGAGCCCTAAGCGGTGAGCGCGGCGATCCGGCGCACGGCCTCGTCGATCTCCTCCTCGCCGACCGTCAGCGGCGGCAGCAGGCGGACCGTGCCGGGATCTGTGGCGTTCGCGACCAGGCGCTGCTCCAGCAGCAGGCGGCGCGTCAGGGCCGGCCCGTCGTCGGAGGCGAAGGCAAGCATCAGGCCCAGGCCGCGTACTTCGAGTCCGAGACCGCGAAGGCCCGCCGCCAGGCGCTCGCCCTTGGCCCTCACCGCCCCGAGGAAGCTCGGCTGCTCCACCACGTCGAGCACCGCGTTGGCGGCCGCCGCCACCACGGGGCCGCCGCCGAACGTGGAGCCGTGGTCGCCGGGCCGCAGCAGCTCGTTGTGGGCCGGCGAGACGATGCAGGCGCCGACCGGCAGCCCGCCCCCGAGCCCCTTGGCCACCGTCATCGCGTCGGGCGTGACTCCGGTCTGCTGCCAGGCCCAGAGCGTCCCGGTGCGGCCCATGCCGCACTGGATCTCGTCGAAGATCAGCAGCGCCCCGTGCCCGTCGCAGGCCTTGCGCGCGGCGGCGAGCAGCGCAGGCTCGATCGGGTGGATCCCGCCCTCCCCCTGCACCGGCTCGATCAGCACCGCCGCGGTGCGCTCGTCGACGGGCAGCGGCCCGCCCCGCGGCGCCACGCGAAAGCCCGGCACGAGCGGGGCGAACGGGGCCTGCTTGGACTCCTGCGGGGTGGCGGAGAGCGCGCCCATCGTGCGGCCGTGGAAGCCACCCTCGAGCACCACGAAGTCGCCGCCGGGGCGGTGCCGCCGGGCCAGCTTGAGCGCGCACTCGATCGCCTCCGTGCCCGAGTTGCTGAGGAACACCTTCCCGCCCAGCGACCGCTCGGACAGCCGCGCCGCGAGGCGCATCGCCGGCTCCGTGTAGTAGAGGTTGCCCACGTGCATCAGCCGTGCGGCCTGGTCCTGCACGGCCCGCACCACCGCCGGGTGGCAGTGGCCGAGCTGGGCGACGGAGATCCCGGCGAGGAAGTCGAGGTACTCGTTGCCCTCGTCGTCCCACAGGCGCGTGCCCTCGCCGCGCACGAACTCGACGGGGTTGCGGGCGTACGTGCCCATCACGGCCTTGCGCTCGTGCGCCTGGAGCTGCTCTAGGGCCACAGCTTGGTCCCGCTGCCCTCGTCGGTGAACAGCTCGAGCAGCAGCGAGTGGGGCTCGCGGCCGTCCACGATGTGGGCGTTCCCCACGCCGGCCGCGAGCGCGTGCAGGCAGGCCTCGAGCTTGGGGCGCATGCCGCCGCTCACCTGGGGCAGCCGCTCGCGCACCTCGGCGGCGGTGGCCTCCGAGATGCGGGTGGCCGGATCGTCGGGCTCTGCGCGCCAGCCCTCCACGTCGGTCAGGAAGATCACCTTGCAGGCGCCGAGCGCCTCGGCCACGGCCGCCGCGGCGGCGTCGGCGTTGACGTTGTACGAGTTGCCCTCGGTGTCCGCTCCCACGGAGGCCACCACGGGGATGTAGTCCTCGGCGATGTGGAGCAGCACGTCGGCGTCCACCCGCTCGATCTGGCCCACGAAGCCGATGTCGGTCTGCCCCGCTGCGAGCTGCTTGCGCACCGTGAACAGCAGGCCGTCGTCACCGCAGAGCCCCACGGCGGGCTGCCCGTGCCGGTTGATGCGCAGCACGATGTCCTTGTTCTGCTTGCCGACCAGGACCATCTTCGCCACCTCGACGGTCGCCTCGTCGGACACGCGCAGGCCCTCGACGAAGCGCACCTCCATCCCCAGCCGCTCCATGTAGCGCGTGATGTCCGGCCCGCCGCCGTGCACGACGACCGGGTTCATCCCCACGTACTTGAGCAGCACCACGTCGCGCGCGAAGTCCTCCTTGAGGGCGGGGTCGGTCATCGCCGCGCCGCCGTACTTGATCACGACGGTCTTGCCGTGGAAGTCGCGGATGTAGGGGAGCGCCTCGAGGAGGGTGGCGACGTCGCGCATCAGCCACTCCTCACGCTCACGAGGTGTACTCCGAGTTGAAGCACACGTACTCCGGGCTCAGGTCGCTGAAGAAGACCTCCGTCTCGCCGCCCTCGCCGGGCATCGTCAGCACGTACTCCACCTCGCGGCCGCTCACGAGCTCGGCCGGCGCCGGCTCCACCACCTCTCCGGCGGAGACCACCTGGTTGCCCTCGATCTCGAGGTCGGCGACGAAGGGCTCTCCGCTCGGCCAGGCCTGCCCCGCGGCCTGGAGCAGGCGTCCGAAGTTGGGATCTCCGCCGTGCAGCGCCGACTTGACGAGCGGCGAGTTCGCGATCGAGCGGGCCACCGCCTCCACCCCGTCGGGGCTGCCGTTCACCACGATCCGGCCGACCCGGCGGGCGCCCTCGCCGTCGGCCACGACCTCGAGCGCCAGCTGGCGCAGCAGGGCGTCGAGCGCCTCGCCGAGGCACAGCTCGTCGGGGCCCTCGGGCTCCACGCCCACGCCCGAGGCGCCGTTTGCGAAGGCGAGGACGGTGTCGCTGGTCGACAGCTGGCCGTCGACCGAGATGCGGTCGAACGAGCGCCTCACGCACACTCCGGTGAGCAGCTCGAGCGTCTCGCGCTCGAGCGCGGCATCGGTCTCGACGAAGCAGAACAGCGTGGCGAAGCGGGGCTGGATCATCCCCGCCCCCTTGGCCTGGGCGGCCAGGCGCACCGGCCCCTCGCGCAGCTCGACCTCCAGGCAGGCCCGCTTCGGGCCGCTGTCGGTGGTGAGGATCGCCTCGGAGAAGTCGCCGGCGTCGGCCGCCAGCCCGGCGCAGGCCGAGCGGATCCCGCCGAGCACTGCGTCGCGCGGCAGCTCGTGGCCGATCACGCCGGTGGAGGCCACCCCGACCCGGGCCGGCTCGACACCGAGCTCCTCGGCGGCGACCGACTGCATCGCGGCGGCGGTCTCGAGGCCGCGCTGCCCGTCGCCCACGTTGGAGCAGCCCGAGTTGGCGGCCACGGCGCGCAGGCGTCCGAGCTCGGCCTGCTTCGAGACGGTCACCGGGGCGCCGACCCGGGCGTTGGTGGTGAAGCGGGCCGCGGACACCGTGTCGGGCTCGTCGGAGACGAGCACCCCCACGTCGAGGCCCTCGGCCTTGATGCCGGCGGCCACCCCGGCGGCGCGGAAGCGGGCCGGCAGGGCCTGGGGCTCGAGCTCGCGTGCGTGCGCGGGCGCCTCGACCCAGCGTGAGCGGAAGAAGCTCACTCCAGCCCCGCTCGCTCGGGCAGGCCGAGCATCAGGTTGAGGTCCTGCACCGCCTGGCCGGCGGCGCCCTTCCAGAGGTTGTCGATCGCGCAGAAGGAGAGCAGGCGGTCGCCCGCCACCGTCACGTAGACGGTGGCGCGGTTCGTGAAGCGGACGTCGCGCGTGTGCGGCGGCTCGTCGATCAGCTCGACGAACGGCTCGCCGGCGTAGGCCCGTGCGAAGAGCTCGCGCGCGTCCTCCCGGGTGAGCGGCTCGGTGGTGGTGACGTAGCAGCTGGCCAGGATCCCCTGGTCGATCGGCAGAAGGTGGGGAACGAACGCGAAGCGCACGCCGGGCAGCTCCTGCTCGAGCTCGGCCAGATGACGGTGGCCCTCGGTCTTGTAGGGGTTGACGTTGTCGATCGTGGAGACGAAGTGGGTCTCCTCGGTGGCCTCGCGCCCGGCGCCGGAGACGCCGGCCTTGATGTCCACCACGGCGTCGGCGATGCGGCCCTGGAGCGGCAGCAGGGCGAGCAGCGCGGCGGTCGAGTTGCAGCCCGGGCCGGCCACGAGCTCGGCGCCTCGGATCTCCTCGCGATGGGCCTCAGGCAGGCCGTAGACCGACTCGCCGAGCAGCTCGGGCGCCTCGTGGGGCTGGTACCAGCGCTCGTACGCGTCCTGTTCGAGCCGGAAGTCGGCGGACAAGTCGACGACCTTGAGCCCGCGCTCGCGCAGCTGCGCGACGGCCTGCGCGGCGGCCTTGTGCGGGTAGGCGACGACGGCGGCGTCGGCGCGCTCCGCGATCACGTCGGGATCCGGTGCCTCCATCGTGAGCGGCACCCGATAGGCGGGGTAGAGCTCGTCGTGGCGGCGACCCGCGTCCGAGCGCGCCGTGAGCAAGGTCAGCTCGATCGAGGGGTGGCGCTGCAGGATCGCCGCCGCGACCGCGCCGCCGTAGCCCGCCGCACCGAGCACGGCCGCCCTAGGCACGCAGCCGCCCCCCGATGGACTCGAGCTCGCGCTCGATCGCCGTCCGGCGCTCCGCCACCTCCTCGTCGGTGAGCGTGCGATCTGGCGCGCGGAACTCGAGCCGCAGGGCCAGCGACTTGTTCCCCTCCCCCACCTGCTCGCCCCGGTAGAGGTCGAACACGGAGACGGCGCCGAGCAGCTTGCCGCCGCCCGCGCGCACGGCCTCCTCGACCCGGCTTGCCGGGGCGTCGTCGGGCACGATCACGGCGATGTCCTGCAGCACCGCCGGGAAGCTCGTGACGTCGCCGTAGACCTCGAGCCGGCCGGCGCTCAGCTCGATGATCGCGTCGAGGTCGAGCTCGAAGGCCGCGGCCGGACCGTCGAGCTCCCACTCGCGCAGCACGAGCGGGTGGAGCTCGCCCACCCAGCCGAGCTCGCGGCCGTCGGCGCTCCGCACCGTCGCTGAGCGGCCCGGGTGCAAGAACGGCCGGGCGTCCGGCTCCGCGCTCCAGTCGATGCCCGCCGCGCCGAGCAGAGC
>JBOGXS010000331.1:0-5679 GCA_050693815.1 Thermoleophilaceae bacterium
CTCCGCAGCGGGCCGGCGTCTGGCGCGGCCCGTCCGCGCACGAGCCTTCCCGCCGCGCGGCCGGCCCTCCACGCGCGCCGACATCCCCGGCGCCGGCAGCGACACCGCGAGGTCCGAGCTGACCGACAGCTCCGCGTCCACGACCTCGGCCGTGTCCCCCTTCCATGGGAAGGCCGCGATCCAGTCCAGCCCGTCGTCCGCCGCCCAGGGCTTGTGCTCGAGCAGCGCCAGCATGCGCCGGCGATTTCCCTCGACCTCCACGTCGAGCGTTGGCCGCAGGAAGCGCCGGCCGCGGATCCCGTACCAGCGCCCCGACACCTCGAGCCGCTCGGCCGAGGTCCACTCGAAGCGCTCGACCTCGAAGGTCACCTCCGGCGCGGCCGGCGGCGGTGGCGTGGGATGTCGGGTTGCCGACATGATCTGACCCCCGCGGAGCTTAACCGCCGCTCTCAGCCCACACACCGGTTTGACAGGGCTCGACCACGGGTAGCGCGAACTCGTAGGCAGCTGGGAGGCTGGCCGATGCGACTTGGAGGTATCTGCATGCTGCGCAGGGGTTGGACGGCGATCACGGTGGCGCTCGCCGGCATGGCGATGCTGGCGACGCCGGCAAGCGCGGGACATCCGGGAGAGGGCGTGCTGGGGGGATCGCTGACCGCGAGCGCCGCCAGCGCGTCAGAGGACATGGAGCTGCTGGCCAACTCCCCGAACCCGGAGACGACGAACTCCGACCTCGCCTTCTGGGGCGACCTCGTCTACGCCGGCAACTACGACGGCTTCAGGATCCTCGACATCTCGGACCCGCGCAACCCCGAGGTCCTGACCGACTTCGCGTGCAGGGGCCCGCAGAACGACGTCGGCGTCTGGGACACCGGCGATCAGCGGCTCCTCTTCCTCTCGATCGACAGCCGTCAGGCCACCGAGGAGTGCGAGAGCGGCCCCGGCAGCTCCACCGGCGGATTCGAGGGCATCCGCATCTTCGACGTGACCGACCCGCGCAACCCGCAGTTCATCGAGGGCGTCGCCACCGACTGCGGATCGCACACCCACACCGTGGTCCCCGCCCGCAAGCAGCGCAACGGCGAGTACGTCACCGATCCCGACAACCCCAACCGCGTGCTGATCTACGTGTCCTCGTATCCGCTCGGACCAGGGATTCACGGCGACGACGAGGAGACCGAGGACAACTCGGAGTGCGGGCTGCCGGACCCGACCCCGCACAACGTCGAGTCGATCGTCGAGGTTCCCTTCGACGACCCGAGCCAGGCGAAGGTCATCAACCAGCTCTTCCTCGGCCCCGCGACCGTGGGCTGCCACGACGTCGGCGTCCACCTCGGAGCCGACCTGGCCGCGGCGGCGTGCCTGACCGAGGGTCAGATCTGGGACATCTCCAACCCCGCCGAGCCGGTGATCACCGACCGGATCGTCAACCCGGACATCGAGATCTGGCACTCCGGCTCGTTCACCTGGGACGCCGAGGTGGCGATCTTCGGCGACGAGGAGGGCGGCGCCGCGGCCACCCACGGCTGCAACAATGCCGTCCTCGGCCAGGCCCCCGGAGCCATCTGGTTCTACGACGTCGAGTCGCCGGCCGTGCCGCAGGACAGCTTCACGCAGAAGCGCGGCCAGCTCGACCTCATCTGCACGGCGCACAACTACAACGTCGTGCCGGGCATCGATCGCGACGTCCTCGTCTCGTCGTTCTATAGCGCCGGCACCGGCGTGATCGACTTCACGCGCCCGTTCGACGGCCTCGCCGATACCAGCGACCCCCGGGAGATCGGGTTCTACGACGCCGCGGCGGGGGACGGCGGCAACCCAGAGGACGCCAACACCTGGTCGACGTACTTCTACAACGGCCTGGAGGTGGCCAACGACATCGACCGCGGCGTGGACATCTTCCGCTACCTCGGTCCCGAGACCCGCGGCGCCACGCCGCTCGACCACCTGAACCCGCAGACGCAGGAGCGGTTCATCGCGGCCCGAGAGGACGAGGACGACGACGACGAAGACGAGGGCGACGAGGGGTCGGACGACTCGGACGACGACCAGGACCGCGAGGAGTCGGACGACGACTCGGACGACTCGGACGACGACGACTCTGACGACTAGCGGTGGGCGCCAAAGTCCGCGATTGACCCGCAGCCCCCGGGCGTGAGAGGGTCGCGCCCGTGGAGAAGCACAGTGCCGAGAGCTACTTCGTCATCGGCGAGGGCCTCCTCACGCAGAGCGCGGGCGGGCGCCGCCCCGCGCTGGCGCTTGCCGCCTCCACCTCGCCGTTTCGCTTCTCGCGGATGGGCCCGAAGGGGATCGGGCGCCAGCTCGGCGAGCCCAACCGGCGCAGGATCGGCAACGAGATGGCCGCCGGCGGAGGCGGGGCGTCGCAGATCCCGGCCGGTTTCACGTACCTGGGCCAGTTCATCGACCACGACCTGACCTTCGACAAGACGGACGTGATGCTCGGCGAGAACGTGTCGCCGAGCCAGCTGCTGCAGGCGCGCTCGCCGAGCCTCGACCTCGACTCGCTGTACGGCGCCGGCCCGCAGGACCCCGGGTCGACCAAGTTCTACGAGGCCGACGGGCTGCACCTGAAGATGGGGAAGACGAAGGCCGCCGAGGGCATCCCCGCCAGGGACGGCTTCGACCTGCCCCGCGGCGCCGGCAACACCCAGGCCAAGAAGCGCCGGGCGGTGATCCCGGACCCGCGCAACGACGAGAACCTCGCCGTGGCGCAGACCCACCTCGCGCTGATTCGCTTCCACAACCGCGTGGTCGACACCCTGCCCGCCGCCGTGCCGCCGGGGCAGCGCTTCGCCGTGGCGCGCGAGCTCGTGACCAAGCACTACCAGTGGATGATCAGGACCGACTACCTCACGCGCATCTGCGCGGCGGGCGTGGTCAGCAACGTCTTCAACGGGGGGCGCAAGGCCTTCGAGGTGGGGGCCGACCCGGCCGAGGTGCCGACCATGCCGATCGAGTTCTCCGTGGCCGCCTTCCGGCTCGGCCACGCGATGATCCGCCGGGCCTACAACTGGAACAGGATCTTCGACGACGGCTTCGGCAACCTCGACCTCCTCTTCACGTTCTCGGCGACCGGGGGAACCCTGGGCGGCGAGACGCGACTCCTGAGCAGCTGGATAGCCGACTGGCGTCGCCTCTACGACTTCGGCGAGGCAAACCGCCCGAACCTCGTGGTGCCGGCGAGCAAGTTCAACCGGGCCATGCGGATCGACAGCACGATCGTGAACCCGCTGAAGAACCTGCCGACCGGCTCCTTCGGCGGGCCGAAGGTGCCGTTCGACGACCCGCGCGCCAACCTGGCCTTCCGCAACCTGACGCGGGCGAGGATGGTGAAGCTCGCCACGGGCCAGCAGATGGCCACGTTCCTGAAGGGCAAGGGCGTGAACCTGACCAAGCTGACCAAGGCGCAGATCCGGGACGGCCAGGGCGGGGCCGACCTGGACTCGCTGACCCAGGCCCAGCGCACCGCGCTGCTGAAGGACACGCCGCTCTGGTTCTACATCCTGCGCGAGGCCGAGCTGGGCGGCGGCAGGCTGCGGGGCGTGGGGGCGCGCATCGTCGCCGAGACCTTCCACCGCGCCATGGAGGGCAGCCAGGCCTCGATCGTGCGCGACCCCGCCTGGCGCCCCACGCTCGGCCCCGACAGCAGCACCTTCCGCATGGTCGACCTGCTGCTGTTCGCCTTCGAGGGCAAGAAGAAGCTGCTGGCCCCGGTCGGGTAGGTACCCTGGCGGTCGGCCGATGCCCACCGCCTCCTCGATCTCGCCCGCCCACCAGCAGGAGCTGCTCGCCGCCGCCCGCGCGGGCGACGAGGGGGCCTTCGAGCAGCTGGTCGAGCCACACCGTGGCGAGCTGCACGCGCACTGCTACCGGATGTGCGGCTCGGTCCACGACGCCGAGGACGCCCTGCAGGACGTGCTGCTGCGCGCCTGGCGCGGTCTCGCCCGCTTCGAGGGCCGTAGCTCGCTGCGGTCCTGGCTCTACACGATCGCCACCAACGCGTCCCTGAACCTGATCGAGCGGCGCCCCAAGCGGGTGCTCCCGATCGACTACGGCCCCTCCACCGACCCGCACGACGGGCTCGGCCTGCCGCCGCTCGAGAGCGTGTGGGTGGACCCCTACCCGGACCAGCAGCTCGGCCTCGACGCCGGGGTCGCCGGGCCCGAGGCGCGCTACGAGTTCCGCGAGAGCGTCGAGCTGGCCTTCGTCGCCGCGCTCCAGCACCTCCCGGCCAACCAGCGCGCCGTGCTGATCCTGCGCGAGGTGCTCGGCTACTCGGCGCAGGAGGTGGCCGAGTCGCTCGACACCACCGTCCCCTCGGTCAACAGCGCCCTCCAGCGCGCCCGCAAGACGGTCGACGAGCGGCTCCCGGACGAGAGCCAGCAGCAGACCCTTCGCACGCTCGGGGACGAGCGCCTCCAGGAGATCGTGGAGGGCTACATGGACGCGATGGAGCGCGGCGACGTGGACGCGGTGATGGCCATGCTGGCCGAGGACGCGGCCTGGTCGATGCCGCCGCTGGCGGCCTGGTTCAGCGGCCGCGAGGGGTTGACCGGCTTCCTCGTCAACGGGCCGCTCTCGGGCGACTGGCGCTGGCGCCATCTGCCGGCCAGGGTGAACGGGCAGGCGGCGGTGGGCACCTACTGCTGGTACGACGAGGAGGGCGCCTACATGCCCTTCGCCCTCGACGTGCTCACCCTCGAGGGCGAGCGCATCAAGGAGATCACCTCCTTCATTACGCGCTCCACGGAGAGCCGTGACCTCGAGTTCTACCTGCGGTTTCCCGAGCAGCCGCTCGACCCCGAGAGCGCCGCGAGCTTCGAGAGCTTCGGCCTGCCCGCGCGAATCGACTGATTCGTTCGCCCGAGCGATGAGTTTCCGCGGTCGCCGCGGTCACTACCCACATGACTACCGAGACGAAGACCGCTCCCGCAAGTGACCAGGCCGACCTGGCATGGGTGGTGAACGCCTACCTGATCAGCTTCGGCGGCCTGCTGCTGCTCGCGGGCCGGCTTGGGGACCTGGTCGGCACCCGACTCGATCCGGCCTATTCCGAGGCCGGCTGACCACCGTCTGACGAAAGGAGACTCATCATGTTCGCCGACACCAAGGCATTCAGCGGCTTCGCCGTGGACGACCTCGACAAGGCACGCGAGTTCTACGGCGAGACGCTGGGGCTGAGGACCTCGACGATCGACGAGGCGAACCTGCTCTCGCTCGACCTCGCCGGGGACCGGGCCACGCTGGTGTACCTGAAGCCGGACTTCACGCCCGCCACCTACACGATCCTCAACTTCCCCGTGAAGGACGTCGACGCGGCCGTCGACCAGCTGGCCGAGCGCGGGGTGGAGTTCGAGCGGTACGAGGGCTTCGAGCAGGACGAGAAGGGCATCGCCCGCGGCCAGGGGCCGGACATCGCCTGGTTCAAGGATCCGGCCGGGAACATCCTGGCCGTGCTCGACGAGATGTGAGCCGGCTCGAGCTGGACACGCCGCACGGGCCCGCGAGGGCGCACCTGCACCTCGTCGCGGGACCGAGGGCCGCGCTGGTCCTCGGCCACGGGGCCGGGGGAGGGGTGGGCGCGCCGGACCTGGTGGCGGCCGCCGAGGCCGCCCGCTCGCAGGGCGTGAGCGTCGCCTTGGTCGAGCAGCCCTACCG
>JBOGXS010000332.1:0-9902 GCA_050693815.1 Thermoleophilaceae bacterium
AGGCCCATGACCGAGCCGTTCACGGTCCTCATCATGGCCGCCGGCCGGGGTACGCGGATGCGGTCGGAGACTCCCAAGGTTCTCCACCGGGTCTGCGGCAAGCCCATGGTCGAGTGGGTCGTCGACGCCGCCCGCGAGGGGGGCGCGGAGACGGTGGTCTGCGTGGTCCGCCCCGGGGACGGCGTCGCGCAGGGCCTGCCGGACGGGGTCGAGGTGGTCGAGCAGCGCGAGGGCGAGGGCACCGGGGCCGCCGTGCTGGCCGCCCGCGAGGCCGTGCCGGCCGGTCCCGTCGTGGTCCTCTCCGGCGACCATCCGCTCGTGACCGCCGATCAGATCGCCGGGGTGGTGGAGGCACACCGCGACGCCCGGACCGCCGGCGCCACCATCCTCACCACCGACCGGCTCGACCCGGCCGGCTACGGGCGCATCGTGCGCGCCGAGAACGGCGAGGTGGAGCGCATCGTCGAGACCAAGTACACGGAGGGCGTTCCGCAAGCAGAGCTCGCCATCCGCGAGATCAACCTCGGAACCTACGCCTTCGACGCGCCCCGCCTGTTCGAGGCGCTCGACGAGGTCGGCCTGACCGACGGCGAGCGCTTCTTGACCGACGTCTTTCCCATCCTGAAGGGAGACGGCGCGAGCATCGTCGCCCATGCCACCGACGACGCCGCCGTGGCCCTCGGCGTGAACGACCGCGCCGGCCTCATGCGCGCCGAGGAGCTGGCCCAGCGGCGCATCCTCGAGGCCCACGCGCGCGCCGGCGTGACCTTCGTCCACCCGGGAACCGTGAGGGTGGAGGCCGCAGTGACCATCGGCGCGGACACCACGATCGCCCTCGGGGTCAGCCTGCTGGGTCGCACCCGCGTGGGCGAGGACTGCGAGATCGGACCGCACACCACGCTGAGCGACGCCCGCGTCGGCGACCGGGTGCTCCTGCGCCAGTCCTACGTGGTCGAGGCGCAGGTCCACGACGGCGCCACGATCGGCCCCTTCGCCTACCTGCGCCCCGGCACCGCGATCGGCGAGGGCGCCAAGGTCGGCGCCTTCGTCGAGATCAAGAACTCGGACATCGGTGCCGGGGCCAAGGTCCCGCACCTGTCCTACATCGGCGACGCCGACGTCGGCGAGGACAGCAACCTCGGCGCCAGCACGATCACCGCCAACTACGACGGCCGTCAAAAGCACCGGACGAAGCTCGGAAAGAGCGTGAAGACCAGCGTCCACACGTCGCTCGTCGCGCCCGTGACCATCGGGGATCGCGCGTACACTGGTGCCGGCTCGGTGATCACCGACGACGTACCCGAAGGCGGTCTCGGGATCGCCCGCCCGAAGCAGCGCAACGTCGAGGGTTACGCGGATCGCGTGGAGGAAGACGGCTCATGAGCAAGCTCCTGGAGACGGCTACGACGCCGGCGCTCAGGACGAGCATCGGCGCCCGCTACGACAAGCGGCTGATGGTCACCGCCGGCCGGGCGAGCCGCGAGCTGGGCGGGAAGATCGCCGAGCGGCTCGGGGTCGAGCTGACCGACGCCGGCCTCAAGACGTTCGCCGACGGCGAGGTCTACTGCCGCTACGAGGAGTCGATCCGCGGCGCCGACCTGTTCATCGTGCAGTCGATCTGCGGCTCCGAGCGCGAGGGCCTGACGGTGAACGACGCGCTCTGGGAGCTGCTCCTCATGGTCCACGCCGCGAAGCACGCCTCGGCGCACCGGATCATCGCCGTGACCCCCTGGTTCGGCTACTCGCGCCAGGACAAGAAGTCCGCTCCGCGCGAGCCGATCTCCGCCCGGCTGATGGCCGACACGCTCGAGGTCGCGGGCATCGACCGCCTGGTCACGATGGACCTCCACGCCGGCCAGCTGCAGGGCTTCTTCTCCAAGCCGGTCGACCACATGACCGCGATGCCGATCCTGACCCAGTTCGTCCAGGACCGGCTGCGCGACCGCGAGCTCGTGATCATCGCCCCGGATGCCGGCCGCGTGAAGCTCGTGCGCAAGTTCGCCCAGAAGGTGGGCGCTCTGTACGCCCTCATGGAGAAGGAGCGGCCCGCGCAGCAGGTGGCCGAGATCGGCTACGTGATCGGCGACGTCAAGAACAAGACCGCGGTGATCGTGGACGACATCATCGCCACCGGGGGCACGCTCAACGCCGCCGCTCAGACCGTGCTCGACGAGGGGGCCAACGAGGTCTTCGCGGTCGCCACCCACGGCCTCTTCTCCGGGCAGGCCTTCGAGATCCTGAGCGGCGGGCCGCTGGCCGGCATCGTCGTGACCGACACCATCCCGCTGCACGACGATCCCCCAGACATGGTCACGCAGCTAACCTGCGCCGACGTCCTCGAGGACTCGATCCGGCGCATCTTCACCGACGACTCCGTCTCCGAGATCTTCGCCGGCGAGAATCAGCTCTTCTAGTCCGGCGCGCGGGTTAGCCTGCCGCCCATGTACGAGTTCCCTCCTCGCGGTACACATCCTGTGCGTGGTCATCTGGGTCGGCGGCGCCGTGATGCTGCACATCTTCGGTCGGATCGCGACCAGGCGGGGTCCCGAGCACCAGCTCGAGTACGTGATCGACATGGCCGTCAAGCCCGGTTAGCGAGCAGCGAACTTCCTCACCCGCCGCTCGCCGCGCGACTCGAAGTAGTGCCACTCGAGCTCGCCGAGCTCGGTCGACGGCGGCTCGCAGAACCACCACTCGCGACCGATGCGGTACCAGTTGCCGGTCGCCTCGAGCTGGCCTAGCACGGCCAGCACGCCGGACTCCATCCGCCGCCCCATCAGCTCGTTGGCCGGCAGGTTCTCGCGCCGCATCAGCCGGTAGAACTCGGAGCGCGGGTCGGAGACCGCGGCGATCGCGTCCATCACCCGGCGCGAGTCGACCGTCACCTCGCGGTCCTCCATGTACCAGCCGCCGACCACCTTCACGTGCTCCATCAGCTGCTCGGCGTCCACCCTCTGCGGGTTGTTGAGGAAGCCGAGGTCGTGCAGCGCCACGCGCAGCCGCTCCGGGTCCTCGTCGAAGATCGCCTCGAGCGCGGTGATCTCGAGCTCGATCTGCTCCTTGTCGAGGTGCTTGGTCATGCCGAAGTCGAGGAACGCGACCGTGCCGCCCGGCATGAGGACGTAGTTGCCCGGATGGGCGTCGGCGTTGAAGTGCTGCAGGTGGAAGATCGAGCCGAAGCAGAAGCGAAACACGATCTCGCCGAAGCGGTCGCGCTCGCGCCGGGGCAGCGACTTGACCTCCTCGAAGCCGGCCCCGTCGACCCACTCCGTGACCAGCACGCGCTCGGTCGAGAGCCGCGTGACCACGTCGGGCACGTAGATGAACGGATGGCCCCGGTAGCCGCGCGCGAACGAGCGCTGGTTCTGGGCCTCGAGCTCGTAGTCGAGCTCCTCCATCACCCGCTCCTTGAGCTCCTCGGCCGCGGCCCTGGCGTCGAGACCCGGGGCGAGCGCCTTGGCCATGCGCAGGATCATCCCGGCGTTCTGCATGTCGGCCGCGATGGCGTCCGCCACGCCGGGGTACTGGATCTTCACCGCCACGCGGCGCCCGTCGGGCAGCACGGCCCTGTGCACCTGGCCGATCGAGGCGCCCGCCGCGGCCTCGTGCTCGAAGTCCTCGAACAGCTCCTCCACGGGGTCGCCCCACTCCTCGTCGAGCACGCTGCGCACCTTGCTCCAGGGCATCGTCGGGGCCTCGGTGCGCAGCCTGGCCAGCTGCTCCTGGTAGAGCTCGCGGTACTCGGGCGGCAGGAACTCGGTGTCGATGAACGAGGCGAGCTGGCCGATCTTCATGGCCGCGCCCTTCATCCGGCCGAGCGTCTCGACCATCCGCTGCGCGGCCTCGAGGTGGCGCCGCTCGAGCGCGTCCGCCGCCTCCTCCTTCGAGCGCGCGAGGTTCGCCGCGCGCGTTCCGGCGTAGCGCGCGCCCTGCGCGCCGACCACCTGGCCCACCTGGGTGGTGCGCCTGATCCGGCCGGTCGGGATCGAGGTGTCTTCCTCGCGCGCCATGCAGTTCGAGGATACGAAGGCTCGCTAGTAAACCCGGCAGAACTTGAGGACGGGTGTACTAGACTCGCCCGCCGGATGGCCGACGGAGCCCGACCCACCCTCGCCGCCGACGAGCGGTCCGAGCGCGGCACCCGCGCGACGCGGCGGCTGCGCCGCCAGGGGCTGGTCCCCGGCGTGGTCTACGGCGGCGGCAACGGCGACAGCGTGTCGTTCAAGGTCGACTCGCGCGCGCTGCGCCAGGTGCTCGGAGGCGGCTCGGCGCTGATCGACCTCGAGGTGGGCGGCAAGGCGCGGCCCGTGATCGTCAAGGACCAGCAGCTCGATCCCGTACGAGAGGAGGTCATCCACATCGACCTGCTCGAGGTGCGGCTCGACGAGAAGATCCAGACCCAGGTGGGCGTCCACCTCGAGGGGGCCGACGAGGCCCCGGGCATCAAGGAGGGCGGCGTGCTGGAGCACGTGACCCACCAGCTCAACATCGAGGCGCTGCCCACCGCGATCCCGGACGCCATCGTCGTCGACGTGAGCGGCTTGGAGATCGCCGCAACGATGCCGCTCTCCCAGCTCACCCCGCCCGAGGGCGTGGAGTTCCTCGACGACCCGGACGAGACGGTCATCGCGACCGTGGTCGTGCCGACCGAGGTCGAGGAGCCCGAGGAGATCGAGGAGGAGACCGAGCTGGTCGGCGAGGAGGCCGAGGCGGAGGCCGGGGCCGAGGGCGCCACCGGCGAGGAGGCCGAAGCCGCCGGCGAGGCGGCCGAAGGGGAAGCCGAAGGCGAGGAGTCCTGAGCCTCTTCCGCCGGGGGAGGGCGGACTGGCTCGTGGTCGGACTCGGAAATCCAGGCGACCGTTACGCCCGGACGCGTCACAACATCGGCTTCGAGGTGGCCAAGCTCGCGGCCGAGCGCTGGGGGTTGCCGAGGGCGAAGAAGAAGTACGGCGGGCTGTACGCGGAGGGAGGTTCCCGAGTGGCGGTCCTGCTCCCCCAGACGTACATGAACGACTCCGGCAAGTCCGTCGGACCGGCGCGAGGCGCGCTCCGAGTCGAGCTCGATCGCGTGGTGGTGGTGCACGACGAGATCGACCTCCCGTTTGGGCGTGTCGAGGCCCGCCTCGGCGGCGGTCTGGCGGGGCACAATGGATTGAGGGCCGTCAGGGAAGGACTCGGGAGCCCGGACTTCCGGCGGGTGCGCGTGGGAGTGGGGAGGCCCGACAGCACCGACCCGGACATCGTCTCCGCGCACGTGCTGGGCCACTTCAGCGAGTCGAAGGACGACGTCCGCGAGCTGATCGAGCGCGCCGCCGACGAACTCGAGCGTCTCGTGGTCGAGGTACCATCGCGGGAGCAGTCGAGCGGATGAGAGGAGATGACGATGCTCGACTCGGCGAACCTCGACCTCGGCGACCTCTGCATGGCGCTCGAGGACAACAGTGCCGAGCACTCCTGGTGGATCCACCCGACCACCGGCGAGATCGAGCTCTGGTCTGAGTACACCGGCGACGAGCTCGGGCTCGGCCATCCGGACGACCGCGGTTTGGTGTGCGTGGAGCCGGTCGGCTCGCGCGAGGCCTACGGCGACATGGAGGACTTCGTGAAGCGGGTCCGGGATGCCCGCGCGCGCGACCTGCTCTCGCGCGCCATCGAGGGCCGCGGCGCCTTCCGGCGCTTCAAGGACGCGCTGCTCGAGCTCCCTGAGCTGCGTCAGGCGTGGTTCGCCTTTCACGACGCCCGCATGCAGCGGCGGGCGCTCGACTGGCTTGCGGCCGAGGGGTTGGTGGACCAGGGCGCCGCGGAGCAGGCGCGGGACGAGCATCCGGACCCCGAGCTGCCCGAGCTCGCGCGCGCCTTCGACCCGCACGCGGTCGCCGCCGCCGTCGCCGACGACTTGCGCGAGCTGTACGGCGAGCGCCTGAAGCAGGTGCTGCTGTTCGGCTCTTGGGCCCGTGGGGATGCCCATCCGGAGTCGGACATCGACCTGTTGGTCGTGCTCGACTGGATCGAAAGCCGGGAGAGGGAGCGCGAACGCATGGATGGGATCCTCTATCGCCACTCGCTCGACAACGAGACGGTCGTCACCGAGGTTCCGGTGAGCGAGGCGGAGTTGGAGGCGGCCGGGATTCCGCTCCTCATGCGCGTGCGCGAAGAAGCGGTGCGCATCGCGTGACAGAAGCGATCCAGCGGGAGCTGGAGCGCGCCCGCCGTGAGCTCGGAGCGGCGCGGGCCTTGATCGACTCGGGTTACCCGGAGAAGGCGGTCAGCTCGTGCTACTACGCGGCTTTCCACGCGGCGACGGCGGCGCTTCTGGTCGTGGGGGAGACCCGCTCGAAGCACTCGGGCGTGTCGGCGGCGTTCGGCCACCTCGTCGTGAACCGGGGAGGCTTCGATCGGGAGACCGGCGGCGTGTTGCGTCGGCTCTTCGAGCGCAGGAACGACGTCGACTACGGCCTCGAGTACCCCTCGCCAGAGACGACATCGGGGCTGACCGACCACGCAGAGTCCTTCGTCGGCGAGGTCGAGCGCTGGATCGAGGAGCGGTCGGCACCCGAGTAATCTCAGCGTACGAGCCGCGCGGCAGCCCCGCGCGGCCGCTGCGCATGCTCAGAGCCCTTCTGAAATACGCCCACGAGGACGCCGAGGTCGGCGCGCTCGCCGAGGCCGCGCGGGGCGAGTCGCAGCGCGCCTTCGTGTCCGCCAGCCTGCGCCCCTACCTGCTGGCGAGCCTGATCGACGCCGATCCGGAGCGATCCGCGCTCGTCGTGGCCGGCGACGACCGTGCCGCCCGCGACCTGGCGGCCGACCTGAGGGCCTTCCTCAGCCCGCGACCGGTGCGCTTCTATCCGGCGCGCGGCATGCGCTACGAGTCCCACCTCGCGCCGCCGCCGCACCTGGTCGGCCTGCGCATCGCCGCGCTCGACACCCTGCTCGACGAGCGGCCGGCCGTGGTCGTGGCCAGCGCCGCGGCGCTGGCCGAGAAGGTGCCCGACCCCGACCTGCGACCGCACGGCTTCGAGATCGAGAGGGGCGGCCTGCTCGACCTCGATGAGGTCTCCGACCGGCTCGTGGCGTGCGGCTACGAGCGCGTCGACCAGGTCGAGGAGCGCGGTCAGTTCGCCGTGCGCGGGGACATCCTCGACGCCTACCCCGCCACCGAGGAGCGCGCGGTCAGGTGCGAGCTGTTCGACATCGAGGTCGAGCGGCTCACCTGGTTCTCCACCTTCACCCAGCGCTCCCTGGAGGAGGCGGAGAAGGTCGAGATCGCCCCCGCCGCCGAGCTCGGGCCGGAGCACCGGGAGCTGGCCGAGATCGCCGCGACGACGAGCGGCGACGAGGGCGAGCGCCCCGACGTGGCCGACGTCCTCCCCGTGGACCGCTTCCGCGAGCTGCTCGAGCTCACGCCGGACGCCGCGCTCGTAGCCGTGGCGGCCGAGGAGGAGCTGGCCCCCGCCCTGCGCGACCTGTGGGAGGACGTGACCACCAGCTTCCACGACCAGGACGCCCACCACCTGTACGTCCATCCCGACCGCCTGAGCGAGACCCTCGACGCGCGCGCCGAGCTGCGCCTGTCGAGCATCTCCCAGGACCAGCCGCACGAGTTTCGCGCCCAGAGCGCGGACACCGCGGCGCGCTCCCTGCGCGAGGCCGAGCCCGAGCTCGAGAAGCTGGTGCGCTCGGGCTACCGCACGGTGGTTGCCTGGGCGCGCCGCGGCGAGGCCGAGCGCGCCCGGCTCAACCTGGCCCGCGTGCAGGCCGGCTTCCTCGACGGGCAGCCGGCCCTGGCCGAGCCCGGCGTGCTGTTCGCCCACGCCGGGCTGCGCGAGGGCTTCGTCTCCCCGCAGCTCAAGCTCGCCGTGGTGCCCGAGCACCGCCTGCTGCGGCGCCGGCGGGCCACGAGGCCCGAGGGCCCGCGGCCCGGCGCGCTCGCCTCCTTCACCGAGCTGCGCGCCGGCTCCCCCGTGGTGCACGAGGACCACGGCATCGCCCTGTTCGGCGGCTTCGACACCCGGACCGTGGGCGGCATCACGCGCGACTACCTGGAGCTCGAGTTCCGCGACGGGGACCGCGTGTTCGTGCCAAGCGACCAGCTCCACAAGATCAGCCGCTACGTGGGCGCCGAGGCGGGCGATCCTCCGCTGTCGAAGCTCGGCGGCAGGCTGTGGGAACAGCAGAAGCTGCGGGCGCGGCGGGCGGCCGAGGCGCTCGCCGGCGAGCTGATCACGCTCTACGCCGAGCGCCGGCGCCGCGCCGGCCACCCCTTCCCGCGCGACACCGAGTGGCTGATGGAGTTCGAAGGGCGCTTCCCGTTCCGCGAGACGCCCGACCAGCTCGAGGCGATCGAGGCCGTGCGCGCCGACATGGAGGAGGCGCGCCCGATGGACCGGCTGATCTGCGGGGACGTGGGCTACGGCAAGACCGAGGTCGCGCTGCGGGCGGCCTTCAAGGCGGCCGAGGACGGCAAGCAGACCATGTTCCTGGCGCCCACCACCGTGCTCGCCCAGCAGCACCTCGGGACCTTCACCGAGCGGCTGCGCGACTACCCGTTCCGGATCGAGATGGTCTCGCGCTTCCGCTCGCCCGCCGAGGCCCGCGCGGCCGTGGCCGACTTCGCGGAGGGGAAGGTCGACATCCTGATCGGGACCCACCGCCTGCTCTCGCGCGACGTGCGTCCCAAGGACCTCGGCCTGCTGATCGTGGACGAGGAGCAGCGCTTCGGCGTGAAGCAGAAGGAGCTGCTGCGCCAGCTCAAGCTGAAGGTGGACGTGCTCAGCCTGTCCGCCACGCCGATCCCGCGCACGCTGCAGATGTCGCTGGCCGGCCTGCGCGACATATCGGTGATCGAGACGCCGCCCGAGGGCCGCCGCCCGGTCCGGACCTACGTGGGCGAGTACGACGAGGAGCTGGTCACGTCGGCCATCAAGCGCGAGCTCGCCCGCGGGGGGCAGACCTTCTTCCTGCACAACCGGGTCGAGACCATCGACGAGACCGCCGAGCGCGTCCGCGCGCTCGTGCCGGAGGCACGGGTGCTGGTGGCGCACGGCCAGCTGGCCGAGGGAGCGCTGGAGCGGACGATGCTCGACTTCCTGCGCGGCGAGGGCGACTTGCTCGTTTGCACGAGCATCGTGGAGTCGGGGCTCGACATCCCCACGGCCAACACGCTGATCGCGGAGCGAGCCGACCTCTTCGGGCTCGCCCAGCTCTACCAGATCCGCGGCCGGGTGGGGCGCTCGCGCGAGCGCGCCTACGCATACCTGCTCTACCCGAGCGCGGCGGCCCTGTCCGACGAGGCAGGCCAGCGACTCGCCACGCTGTCCGACTACACCGAGCTGAGCTCGGGCTTCAAGATCGCCATGCGCGACCTCGAGATCCGCGGGGCCGGCAACCTGCTGGGGCAGGAGCAGTCGGGCCACGTGGCCGCGGTGGGCTTCGAGCTCTACGTGGGGATGCTCGACGAGGCCGTGCGCCTGCTGGCGGGCGACTCCGCCGAGGAGGGCGGTGAGCCGGTGCGTCTCGACCTGCCCGTCGACGCCTACGTGCCGGGCGCCTACGTGCCCTACGAGGCGGCCAAGATCGAGGTCCACCGGCGGGTGGCCGGGGCGCGCGAGGTGGCCCAGCTGATCGTGCTGCGCGAGGAGCTCGAGGACCGCTTCGGCCCCGTGCCCGAGCCGCTCGACAACCTGATCCGGCTCCAGGACGCGCGCATCAAGCTGGGCCGGGCCGGCGCGCGCTCGGTGGACTTCCGGGGCGGTCGCATGTCGGTCACGCCGATCGAGCTCGACTCGCGCGGCTCGGCGAAGCTGCGCGAGCGCGTGCCGGAGGCGGTCTACGAATCGGGCCGCTCCACGGTGCGCGTGCGCCTGCCCGAGGAGGCCGCGGAGCGCTTCCGGGCGGTGGTC
>JBOGXS010000333.1:0-6295 GCA_050693815.1 Thermoleophilaceae bacterium
CCCCAGCCGAGCAGGACGACCGGGAAGGCGGCGGTGTCCACGCAGCTGCACACGTAGTCGTCGGCCGCCCGAATGTCCTCCAGCTGCTCCCCCGGAACGAGTCGTCCCCGCTCTCCGTCGCTGAAGCCAAAGCCGCGGTAGTCGAAGCAGAGAAAGGCGTAGCCGCGCGGGGCGAGCGCACGCGCGAAGCGCGCGGGCTGCAGGCCCTTCAGGCCGAGGTAGCCCGAGCAGGCAACCACGACGGCGGAACAAGCAGGGGTGGACGGGCGCCAGAGCTCGCCATCCAGCCGCTGTCCGTCGCTGAAGAACCGGATCGACTCGCGAGCGGTCACCCCGCCGCCCTCGCCGAGTCACTCGAGCGCGGGGAGTATCCCAGGCAGCTCGAAAGCTCCGTAGCGACTTCGACGAGGCGAGGTCCGGCGGCCGCCAGAGCCTTCCCGGCACGGAACTTCGGAGCGGAGAGGTTGAGAGCGGCGATGACGCGACCGTCGAAGTCGAGGACCGGCGCCGCGATGCCGACCAGCCCGGGCTCGAACTCCTCGTCCACATAGACCCAACCCCGGCGCCGCTCGCGCGCAAGCCGCGCGGCGAACTCGGCGAAGCTCGTGGGCGCCTTGGGGCCGGGGGGACGGAACTCGAGGTCGCCGAGCAGCGCTTTCAGCTCCTCCTCGCTGTGGCCGAACAGGAGCGCCCGGCCAGCCGACGTGCAGTACAGGTACGGATGGCTGCGGCCGACCCAGCCGGTCGCCTGGAGCGTGTGCGCCGGGGACTCGGAGATGATGGTCAGCACCTCGCGACCATCGAGGACCGAGAGGTAGCTGCGCTCACCGAACTCGTCGGTCAGGAGCCGCACGAACCCCGCGGCCGCCTGGCGCAACTGCAGCTCGCCGGCCCGTGCCGCCAGCGCGAAGAATCGCCAACCGAGCCTGTAGGCGAGGCTGGCCGGATCGCGTTCGACGAGTCGCGACTCTGACAGCACCTCGAGCGTCCGGGAGACGCGGCTGATCTCGTTGCCGGTCAGCTCGGAAAGGCGCTTTACACCGAGGCCGCCGGTCCCGAGGGACTCCTCTCCGCCGAGCGCCAGAAGCAGCGCCACCGTGCGACGTATCGCCACCGCAGGCTCTCGTTCCACTCGGCCAGCGTACAAACGTCTCGGACTTTTCGCAAGTTCATTTGCGCAGTTACGACAACGTCACTTGCGCGATTCTCGCGACAGTGGCAAGATCGCCCCGATGCGGATCGAGACGATCGAAGCGCACGCCGTCCGCGTTCCGCTCACGGCGCCCGCCGCGTTCTCGACCCGGAGCGTCCAAGGCAGGGAGTACGTGATCGTCCGCGTCGTCGACGAAGGCGGCGACAGCGGGGTCGGCTACACGTACGCCGGCGACTCGGGTGGCCTCTGGTTGCGTGATGGCATCGAGCAGCTGCTCGCCCCGCGGCTGCGGGGCCGCAGCGCCTTCGCCATCGAGGAGAACTGGCAGCTGATCTTCCGCGACCTGTTGCTGCTGGGGCGCCGCGGCGCGCTGCTGCGCATGCTCAGCGCGGTCGACATCGCCCTCTGGGACCTCCTCGCCCGGAGAGCGGACCTGCCGCTCCGCTACCTCCTCGGCGGCTCCCCGGACACGACCGCCGCCTACGCAAGCGGCGGCTACTACCGGCCCGGCGACCCCTGCGACAACGTCGCCGCGGAGCTCGGGCGCTACCGCGAGCTCGGATTCACGGACTTCAAGCTGAAGTTCGGAGGGCTGCCGCTGCGGGACGACCTCGAGCGCGTCGCCACCGCCAGGCGAACCCTGGAGCCGACCGCCCGGCTTGCCCTCGATGTCAACAACGGCTGGCGGACGCTCGAGCAGGCGATGCACGCCATCGAAGCGCTCAGCAAGTACGACATCTGGTGGATCGAGGAGCCGTTCCTGCCCGACGACGTCGCCAACCACAGCCTGCTGGCCGCGCGCTCGCCGATTCCGATCGCGACCGGTGAGATCGAGGCCACTCGCTGGGGCTTCGCGCAGCTCGTCAACCAGCAGGCAGCTCACATCCTGCAACCCGACGCCTGCGTGGCGGGCGGCATCAGCGAGTGGCGGCGAATCGCCGGCGTTGCGGCCGGACACGACATCCCGGTGGCCCCGCACTGGCATGCCAATCTCCACGCGCAGCTCGCAGCCGCGACTCCCAACTGCATGACGGTCGAGTACTTCGCCCCGGGCGAGGGCATCTACAACTTCGAGCAGCTGGTCGCCAACCGGCTCGCGATCGAGGACGGTCGCATCAGACTTGACCAAACACCCGGAATAGGAATCGAGCTCGACTGGGGCGCCGTCGGCCACCACGCCGTCGGCCGGGACGATCGCGGCAGCCTGGCATGAGGACCGGCCTCGGCTCGCAACCGACGACGAAGCTCGGGCTTCGATGATCCGCAGCGAGATCGCGACGAGCCGGACGGAGGTCGTCTCCGAGCGCGGCGTCGTGTCGTGTGGCCACATCGAGGAGGCCGAGGCCGGGGTGAGGGTCCTCGAGGGGGGCGGGAATGCGGTGGACGCCGTCGTCGCAGCCGCATTCACCGGCCATGTCGTGGAGCCGGCCAGCTGTGGGCTCGGAGGCTACGGCCACATGGCGCTCTTCCTGGCACAGACGCGGCAGCTCGTCTCGGTCGACCACTATGTCCGCGCGCCCGCCGCTGCCAGGGCCGACATGTTCGAGGTCGACCCGAGCCGGCCCGCGACCTACTACGGCTGGCCGCGCGTCGCCGGCCGGCGTAACGAGTGGGGGGCGACGTCGGTGGCCGTCCCGGGCGCCGTGGCCGGCCTGTGCTCCGCGCACGAGCGGTGGGGCCGACGGCCGCTAGCGCAGGTGCTCGATCCCGCGATCGAGGCGGCCGAGCGTGGCGTGCGGGTCGGCTGGGATCTGGTCCTCGCCATCGCGCGCCGGCTGGAGGAGATCCAGGCGCTGCCCAACGCCGCCGCCCTGCTTCTCCGCGAGGGCCGGCCGCCAAAGCTCCCCGACGATGGCGACCTTCCCGACGCCGAGGAGCGAATCGACCTCTCACGACTCGCCGAGACCCTGCGCGAGATCGCCCGCCGCGGAGCGGCCGGCTTCTACAACGGCTGGGTCGCCGAGGCGATCGCGCGTGAGATCAACGCCGGCGGTGGAATTCTCACACGCGACGATCTCGAGTGGTACCAGCCGAGGATCGGCGTCGAGCCGGGAGCGTGGTACCGCGGCATCCGCTACTCGACGGCCAGCGATCCCGTCGGGTACGAGGCGCTCAACATCCTGGGCTGCTTCGAGCTCGCCGGCTACCGGCCCGACAGCAGCGAGTACCGGCACCTGATGGCGGAGGCGATGGGCTGTGCGTTCGCCGACAGCATGCACCACTATGGCGATCGCGACCTCGGGGACAGCCCGGTCGACGGGCTCGCGAGCCCCGCGTTCGCCGCCGCCAGGGCGGCGACCATCCGCTTGGACCGAGCGGCACCTCGACCGATCGTGCCCGGAGACCCGTGGCCGTACGAGCGGAGACCGCCGGTCGCCGAAGCCGCCACGCGACCGTCCGCATCCCGCCTCTCGGGAACCAGCCAGATGGTCGCCGCCGACGCCGAAGGCAACGTCGCGGCGCTGATCACCTCGCTCAGTGCCGCCTTCGGCTCACTCGTCCTCGTCCCCGAAGCTGGCTTCTTCCTGAACAACGCGATGTGCAACTTCGACCCACGACCGGACCGCGCGAATTGCATCGCTCCTGGCAAGATGCCGATCTTCGCGGTGCCCGCGATCGCCGCCGAACGAGATGGCGTCGGCGTGTTCGGTGCCGGCGGTGGAGGCGGCTACCGGATCACGAGCGGGGTCCTTCACGCGCTGGTGAACCACTTCGACTTCGGCATGAGCGTGCAGCAGGCCGTGGACGGTCCGCGTGTCCATTGCCAGGGAGAGGAGACGTTCGTGGACAGCCGAATCCCGGTCGCGGTGCGGGACCGGCTCCGGGCACTGGGGCACGTGGTCGTGCAGCAGGACGAGGTGCCCGCACCGATCAACTTCTCGCGCGTCAGCGCCGTTGCACGTGACCCGGCGACGGGCGCGCTGTCCGCCGGCTCGAGTCCGGCATGGAACACGGCGGCCGCCGGGCTCTGACCGGTGCGGGGGTCGCGGGCCTGGACGGCAGCGAGGATGTGATCGCCACCACCTTCGCCAACGAGGAGCGACTGCCTCCAGTCCCTCTGCCCACGTTGGAGGAGAGTTGCGAGATCTTCGTCGAGTGGTGCGCGCCGCTCCTGACCGCGGATGAGCTGGCGACCACGAAGGTCGCCGTGGCGTCGCTTCTCCAGCCGAACAGCCCGGCACACAAGCTGCAGGCGGCCCTCGCGGAGTACATGGCCCGCGACGGCGTTAACAGCTGGCTCGACAGCTTCTGGTCGGATCGCTACCTGGGTCGCCGGGACCCCATTGCGCTGAACGCAAACTACTTCTTCCTCTTCACGGACTCGGACCAAGCCCAGGTCGAGCGGGCGGCGGGGCTCGTGGCCGCAGCCGTCAGCCACAAGCTCCTGCTCGACGCGCAGCGCATTCCGCCGATAGTCCAGCACGGCGGAGCGCTGTCGATGGAGCAGTTCCGGTTCCTTTTCTCGACCACGCGAATCCCCGGGCGCCTCCGGGACACCGTCCGCAAGCCCTACAGCCGGGACTGGCCCGGTCCGTCCCGCGCACGCCACATTGCGGTGTTCTTCCGCGGGCACATCTTCCGGATGGACGTGATCGGCGTGGACGGTCGCCCGCACACTGTGGACGAGCTGGCGGCCGGACTGAACGCCTTGAAGGCGGATCCAATGACCGGGGACGCGTCGCGTGCGCCGATCGGGCAACTCACCACCAAGCCACGAGCGCGATGGGCGCAGAGCCGGCGTGCGCTGCTCGACCGCCATCCCCGTAACACGAAGGCGCTCGATGCAATCGAGACCGCGCTCTTCTGCCTGTGCCTGGAGGAGGCCGCGCCGAGGGACGCCCGGGAGGCATGCGAGCAGTTGCTTCATGGCGACGGCGGCAATCGCTGGTTCGACAAGGCCGTCTCCCTGATCGTCTTCCAGAACGGCAGCGCCGGCATCAACGTGGAGCACTCGAGTCTCGACGGCATGACGATCTCGAGCTTCGTCGACATGCTGTTCGCCCGGTCGGCCGAAGAGCCGTTGCGTGAGTCCAGGGCGAAGCCTCGGGGTGTGCCGGCGTTCGAGGCCATCGAGTTCGAGATCGACGCCGAGCTGGAGGCCGACGTGCGCGCCGCCGCCGCGTCGTTCGCGGCGGCCGCGGCCGACACGGCCACCATGGTGCTCTCGTTCGAGGATTTCGGCCAGGCACGGGCCAAGAAGCTGGGTATCTCGCCGGACGCTTTCACCCAGATGGCCTTCCAGCTCGCGCACAAGCGCGCGAAGGGATTTGTCGGTGCCACCTACGAGTCGATCGCGACGCGGCATTTCCGTCACGGGCGCACGGAAGCGATGCGGGTCGTCACGCCCGAGGTGCTGCGCTTTGTGAAGGCGGTGGAGGACGCTGAGGCGGATGACGCCGCTCGCAGGGCCGCGTTTCGGGCCGCCGCCGAGAAGCACGTGGAACGTACGGAGAGGTGCCAGGCGGGGTACGCACCCGAGCAGCATCTCTGGGAGCTTCGGCTGATCAAACGGCGGAGCGGCGCGGCTCTCGGGGCACCGGAGCCGCTCGCGCTCTACGAGAGCCCAGGCTGGCTGAAGATGCGGGACGACCATCTGAGCACCAGCTCCACAGCCTGCCTCAACGCTCGGTACTGCGGTTTCGGGCCGACCGGCAACCGGTGCATCGGCATCGGTTACATGCTGCGTCCTTACCGGTTCGATCTCCACCTGAGCACGCCGCGGCCGGTAGCCGACGAGATGCATCTGTTTGCCGACGAGCTTCGCAAGGCAATCAGCGAGCTGGAGGCCCTGCTCGCCGGCGAGCGACGTGCCGACCAATCACACGGCCGCCCCCCTGTGGTCAAGCGCAGCTCGTAGACTCCGCGAGGGTTGCCCGCCGCACCTCATCCGGGCGACCGGTCCCGGTCGCCTATCGAGCGGGCGCTGGTCGAGCAGTCACCGACGATCCACTCGCATCCGGACGAAACCCAGGCGACCAGCGAGAGGTCGCGACGCCTCGGCGCGGAACTTCGGTCTACCCCTGCGTCGGGTGCCGCTCGCCGGCCTCGACCAGCCGCTCGGCCAGCTCCTCGCGGCTCGTGCCGCGCAGGTAGAGCACCCGGTCGAACAGCTTGCCGTACACGTCGAGCACCGCGAAGAGG